>JBGPSX010000312.1:0-5243 GCA_041490325.1 Bryobacteraceae bacterium
CACTTTCATCCTCAGGAAGAAGTCTGGGAAGTCATTGAGGGCGAGGTCGAGGTGACCGTCGACGGTGTCACGAAAATCGCCCGGCCGGGCTTGGTGGCGATCGTGCCGGCCAATGTCCGCCATTCGGTGAAGGCTCTAACTGACGGCCAAGCCATCATAGTCGACTACCCGCTGAGACTCGACCTGCCGGGCTCCCGGCATTAAATGGGTGAAGAACTACCGCTCCCTTTGGTCACGGCTCGGCTAGGGATTAAAGCCGCTGACCGAGCCGTGACCGCAGGGAGCGGTTTCCAATAATCGTTTCCTAGTTCCTCAGCGTAGATCTGAGCCGTGACTCTCAGACTTCGAGGCCAACTGAGCGCATCAGATCTAACGCATTGCTGCGTTCGACAACTCCCGGAAGAAGCCGGTAATCGAAGTGCAGTTTGCCATCCACCAACGTGTCGGCAAAATGCACGTTCACGGCGCGGCCCGGCAGGTCGCTCGCGATGTTGGCAAGAGCGAGATCGTGCGTCGTCAGGATGCCCATCGCGCCGCGCTCCACCAGCGATCTGACGATGGCCGAAGCGCCGATCTTGCGATCGTGTGAATTGGTTCCACTGAGCAGTTCGTCCATCAGGAACAAGACCGTGCGGGGCGCGGCGGCGAGCCGCACGATCTCGCGCAATCGAGTGATCTCGGCATAGAAGCGCGACCGGCCATCCTGCAACGAATCGAGCACACGGATGGAGGCTCCCACCGCCAGCGGCGAAATCGTGAGGTGGGTCGCGCGCACCGGCGCCCCAGCCCAGGCCAGCACTGCGTTCAAACCAACCGCGCGCAGCAGCGTGCTTTTTCCCGACATGTTTGAGCCGCTCACGATCAGCAGCCGCAGCTCGCCGCCCAGTTTCACATCATTGGGGACGCTCTGGTCTTCCGGCAGCAACGGATGCCGTATCCCTTGGGCTTCAAACGCGCCTCCTGCCGTTTGCTGCAGCTCCGGAAGCGGGTCGTGGGGATGTTCGTACGCATATCCCGCCAGCGCGAGCAGAGCCTCAAACTCGCCTACGCCTCCGATCCAATCGCGGATATGACGGCCAGAGTGCTTACGCCATCGCTCGATGGCCATTGCGACTTGCGCACCCCACAGGATCGCCATCGCGATCGGTGTGAAAAAGATGTTGCGCTGCCAATCGAGTCGCGACACTAGACTGTGTAGCCTCTGGATCTCCAACGAAGCTGTCCGGCCGCCCGCTCTCAGTCGTGCCTGGAGGCCACAAAGCAAGCCTGCCTGGAAGGGCTCTTGTTCCAGCCGATCGAGCAGCTTGGCCAATAGAGATAGGTCGCGCGCCGGCGAACTGACCGCGCTTGAGACCGAGAGGGTTTTCGATCCGAGAAAAAACGCGTAGGTGAGTTCGACAATCAACGCGATCAGAAAGGGCGTCCGCCTGGTCATCCCGCCCATGTAAAGACCGAACGTCACAACCACCGCGGACGCAAGAATGGCGGCAATGAATGGGGCGCTGGCGGGAAACAAAACTAGCGGCGCTTCGCCCCAGCGAGCGACTGCCTCGGGATCAATGCTCGAGCGAACCATGTTCCCGAGCGCCGCCAGATCCTCGCGCAAATCCAGGCGCGGCCGCAGCTCCTCCACCGCTTGCTGCCGGGCGCCAGCTTCTTCGAGCGACGCGGGCGCGAGCAGCCAGCGCGCTAACGTCGCTTCGCCGGCGCGGGTGCGGGCGGTGCAGAGCAATTCGAACAGCGATCCCTTGCCAAAGATGTCGAGATCTTCGGCGTAAACATGCGAGGGATCGTGAAAGCGGTCGCCTGGTTCTCCCTGGCCGATCCAGCGGTTCTCGAGGCGCGCCAAGCCTCGTTCATAGAACTCGGCGGCACGCTTGGCGCGCTCCAGACGTTCCACCACGCGCGAATGAATCATCACGAGCGCCGAGAAGGCGGCTAAGGGAACCAGCAGCCACCAGGCGGAGACCGCGGTTTCGCCGAAGACGAAGAACGCCACGATCACGCCCGCGATTCCGGTAGCCAGACGAGCGTTCCCAATCCAGCGAAAACGACGCTGCTCCCGCACCGTCACGGCGTTGCGTTCGGCCAGGCGGTTTTGGTACTCGGCGCGGGGATTCACAATGCTAGGCTAACAGCAGTGCAGCATGGAAGAAGAGCCGATCCGTATTCCGATCACCGACGTCTTCGACCTGCACACTGTGCCGCCGCGCGACGTGGCGCCCATTGTCGAGGAATATCTGGAAGAAGCGCGGAAATTGGGGTTCAAGGCGCTGAGAATCATTCATGGCCGGGGGATCGGCGTGCAGCGGGAACTGGTCCGCTCGATCCTGGCCAAAACTCCTTATGTAGAAGGCTTTCGGGATGCGCCGGGGGAGGCGGGCGGCTGGGGCGCGACGATCGTCACGCTCCGCTAACTGGGACAGTACTTTTGTCCGCGGCACAAAAAGTGGAACTTTTCCGATCGGCTGGCTGAATGTATATCAATGGGCCGTTGCAGATCGTCTAATAACTAATGCTGGATTCCCCGTCCCATAGTGACGACGATCTGCTTCGGCTGCTGTCCGAGGGAAACGAAGAAGCCTTTCTCGAGTTTTACCGGCGGCACCAGGGTGTCGTGTATCGCTTCGGCCTGCAAATGAGCGGGAAGACGGAGATTGCCGAAGAGGTCACGCAGGACGTCTTCATGACGCTGATGAGCGCGGCCAAGAACTACGACTTGAAGCGCGGGTCCGTTCCGGCGTACTTGTATGGCATCGCGAGGAACTTCGTTCTTCGGTCCATCGAACGAGAGAAACCTTACCTCACCGTTCTGGACGATCCGGAACGTGAGTATGCCAGCCGATTGGCGGGTGATCAAGATACGTTGGGTGACCTGACCAGGAATGAGAAGCTCGAATCGCTGCGCAAGGCTGTGCTGGCGCTTCCGCCGGCGTATCGCGAGGTTGTGGTCTTGTGCGATGTGAATGAATTGGATTACGCCGAGGCGGCCAGCATGCTGGGATGCGCGGTGGGGACCATACGGTCCCGGTTGCATCGCGCCCGGGCTTTGTTGATCGAAAAGATGCGCGCCGCGGAAAGGTGTACGGCATGAACGAAAACGAGCTGATGGACGGTTTGCGAGAGTTGCGTGGAGGGGAACCGCGCGAGGCTCCCCGGCACGTCGAAGAGCGGCTATTGGCGGAGTTTCGAAAGCGTTCCGGCCGGCGCCAAACCGCTTGGTGGCAAGCCGGCGTAATTGGAGCTATTGCTGCAGGAATCGCTGCGTTGGTTTGGTTGGCTGGTGTAACGGCGAATCGCGCGCCGCATACCGTCGCAGAGCTTCGCCCCGAAGCAGCCGTTCTGGAGAGCGTGGCGGAAGAAGACACCAGCGATTTTTATCCGTTGCCCGCCGCCGAGGCGTTGCCGGCGGTTGAAACGGCAATGGTAGTGCGAGTGGAATTACCGATGTCGTCGCTGCGGCTCATGGGTTATCCGGTCAACGAAGAGCCATCGGGTGAGCCGGTGCAAGCTGACGTGCTGCTCGGCCAGGATGGCCTAGCGCGGGGCGTTCGAGTGGTTGAGTAAAACGAGTTCGAAGGAGAACAAGATGCGAGTATATTCTCACGTGATCGTGGCGCTGCTGGCCGGTGCGTGCGCGTTCGCGCAGCCCGGACCTTACA
This sequence comes from Bryobacteraceae bacterium, assembly GCA_041490325.1. Lineage (GTDB taxonomy): Bacteria > Acidobacteriota > Terriglobia > Bryobacterales > Bryobacteraceae > Palsa-89. Next base: position 3,663 of record JBGPSX010000312.1, read on the forward strand.
GAATGGGGAGACCGGGCCCCGGCGACTTCGCCTTCATGGGCGGAGAATTCGGCTTTGCTCGAAAAGTAGTCACGGGAGCACCTTACTCTGCCCAAGTTGTGACTCAATCCAGCCAGACGCTCGCCGATGGAAATCGAATTCAGCGCTCCACCAGCGCGTCTGTCGCTCGTGATAGCGAGGGACGTACCCGCAGTGAGCGCACTATGGGCGCCATCGGAACTATGTCCGCGTCGGGAAGCCCTTCGAAGGCCGTGTTTATTCACGATCCGGTGGCAGGGATGAGTTATGTTCTCGATCCCGGGAAACGCGTGGCCCGGCAGATGCAGGTTTCTTCGAGGCGCGCCCCAGGCACAGCAGACAGCGCGGCGGAGGGCCGGTCGAGGCACGGATTTTCCGAGCAGTCGGCTGGACGGCAAAGCAATCGCACCGCGCAGACCGTTGATCTCGGCATTCAAACGATGGAAGGCGTCGCCGCACAAGGAAAACGCGTCACTAGAATGATTCCCGCGAACCGCGCCGGCAGCGAACGCGATATTGAAGTGGTTACCGAGACCTGGTACTCGCCGGATCTGCAAGTTGTTGTCATGAGCAAGACCAGCGACCCGCGTTTCGGCGAATCGATCTACAAGCTGACCAACATCAGCCGAGGCGAACCGGACCATTCTCTATTTGCGGTGCCCTCCGACTACAGCGTGCAGCAGGGCCGCCCCCCGCGCCTCGGCCAATAAGACGACGTGGCGCACGCATTGAATTACCGCTCCCTTTGGTCACGGCTCGGCTACTGGTATCCACGGTTGAACGCGACGTATTCATAACTGCGAGCCGAGCCGCGACTGCAAGGAGCGGTTGCGTCAGTTTTTTCTGCAGCCTCATGACATACTGGGCCATGTGCGCACATCCGGCCTGATCGTAAGGCTTTTCCTAGCCTGCTTCCTTTTCATTCAAGCGGGTCCAGCATCGAGCCAGTCGCTGGACCCGCTTTCTGCTGTTCACCAGTTTCGCGAGGCGGTGCTTTCACCCGACGGCGCGATGGTCGCGTGGATCGAAAGCAACGGGCCCGCGAAGGCTGACTTGTGGCTGAGGAACATCCGGGATTCTGCGACCGCTCCTCGCCGGATCGTGGAGGCTTCCAAATCGCTTCAGGGTTTGGCCTGGTCGCGCGACGGAAGACTCGCGTTTCTTTGGAGCGGCGGATCGTCCGATCAGCTTCAGTTGTACGTGGTCGAGCAATCCGGCCGCACCAAGCCTCGACAAGTCACGAACGCGAAGGGATATCTCGCCAGCCCGCAATGGGCGCCCGATGGCCATAGCCTCGCGCTGTTGTGGATCGAAAACATAACCCGCGTGCCGGGTCCGACAGAAGCCACGCCTGCCGATACGGGCGTTATCGCATCCGAAGTCTACGAGCAACGTCTGGCGGTCGTGAATCCATCCAACGGGAACATGCGCGCCGTCTCGCCCGCGGAGATGTACGTCTATGAATTCGATTGGTCGCCCGACAACCAGGAACTGGGCTATCTGGCCGCGCGCGGCGCCGGCGACGAAAACTGGTACATCGCCGAACTTTACGCCGTCAATTCC
>JBGPSX010000313.1:0-5240 GCA_041490325.1 Bryobacteraceae bacterium
AGATACTTCAGAACACGGACATGACCGAGCTCTGTATCCACTTCAACTTCCACGAAGTGGGCGGCAAATGCGTAACGTGCCGCATCGCGCAACGGCGCCGGGTCTGGTGTCGCGCTGCCGGTGAGGATCTGGCTGCCTTGCGGCATGCCCTTCTCAGCGATCAAGCGCTTGAGTTCGCGGGCGGCTTGGATCACGGCGTAACCGGTGTGCGTCGTGGTGCGGCTGCCCGATTCGCCGACTGAGTAGGGACACTGGCCCGTGTCACCGCTGACGACGTCGATCTTTTCGAGCGCGACGCCCAACTCTTCAGCCGCAATCAAAGCCATCGTGGTCTTGGCCGCGGTGCCGACGTCGGTGACGCCGACGTGCAAATGGTAGATGCCCCGTGAATCGAGATGAATGACGGCGCTGCTGCGGCCAACCGCGGAACCGAAAGCGCCCATCGCTACACCAATGCCGCGTTTGATCGGGCCCTGGCCTGATCCCGGCGCATGCCAACGGGCCTTCCAGCCGAAGGATTCCGCGCCACGGCGGAGGCAATCCTCCAGGCCGTTGCTGGTGTATGGCAACTCGTCGTGATACTTGCGGGTGAAGTTCTTGAGCCGGAACTCGACTGGATCGATCTTGAGTTCGTGGGCGATCTGGTCCATCAACGACTCGATGCCGAAGACGCCCTGCGGATACGCAGGTCCGCGAAGGTTCGCAGAAACAGCCATGTTGGTGTAGACCGGATGAATCACGGTTTCGACGTTGGGGCACTGATACAACTCGACGCCGGCGATACCGCCCGCGCCTTTGCGGTACGGACCCATGCCGCTGTACCCGCGCAGTTGAATCGCGGTGATGGCGCCGTCGTTCTTCACGCCGACTTTGTAGTACTGGCTGGTCGGCCATCGGCCGTGGACCGCGACAAAGTCTTCCTTGCGCGTGAATTCGAGCTTGACGGGCGCGCCGGCTTTCTTCGCGAGCAGAGCGGCCATCAGGTCGAAATCGTGGCATTGATTCTTGTTTCCGAAGCCGCCGCCCATGAACTGGCAGACGACGCGGACCTTTTCGAGCGGTAGTTGAAGATCCTTAGATAGATCAGTGCGACAGTTCGAGATGCCTTGCGTGGAGGCGTAAACGGTGAGCTTGTCGCCTTCCCATTGCGCGATGGCGACGCGAGGTTCGAGCTGCGCGTTGTTGATGTGGACGGAGGTGTAGTGTTCTTCGAAGACGCGGTCGGCCGCTCGCAGGCCTTGCTCGACGTCACCGTGGCGAGCAGTCTCGGGTAGGTGCTCGCCTCGGGCATTCGGAGAGAGATTGCCGCCGGGCTGAATTTCGACCGCGCCCGGTTTCAGAGCTTCTTCGGCATCCAGAACGAAGGGAAGCACTTCGTAATCGACTTCGATGAGTCGCGCCGCCTCTTCGGCGAGGTGCCGGTTTATGGCAGCGACTGCGGCCACTGCGTCGCCAGCGAATCGAACCGGGTTGTTGAACAGATATCGCTTGTTGCGGGTGTCGCCGCTCGACCAAATCGTGTCGCAGTTATCGCGAGTCAGGATAACTTTCACGCCGGGCATCGCGAGAGCCTTCGAGACGTCAATGTGCCGGATTCTTGCGTGGGCATGCGGGCTGCGAAGAACACGGGCGTAAAGCATTCCTGGCAGACGAATGTCGCCGGTGTAAGTTGCGGCGCCGGTTACGCGCTGGACGGCGTCGATGCGAGCTGTGGCGTGGCCGACGGTCTTGAGCGAATTCATGATTGTTTCCGCGAAGACGCGGCCAGGACCGCCTCGACGTAGCGATTGTAGTTCGAGCAGCGGCAGATGTTGCCCGCCATTCCGGCTCGCACTTCGGCCGCAGTTGGATGCGGGTTGTGTGCCAGCACAGCGGTGGCGCTCATCAATTGGCCCGAAGTGCAGAAACCGCATTGCGGTCCATCATGCTCGACAAAGGCCTGCTGTAACGGATCGAGTTTTCCATTGTGCGCCAAGCCTTCAACGGTCTTGATGGAGCGGCCATCGGCCCAGACCGCGAGCTGGCTGCAGGAGTAGACTGCCTTGCCATCGAGCAACACCGTGCAGGCGCCACATTCTCCGCGATCGCATCCGATTTTGGCGCCGGTGAGACCCAGGTGGTCGCGCAGCAGCTCGGCCAGTGTCCAACGATCCTCGACGTCGGCTGTTTGCGCCACGCCATTGACGGTGAGATGGATTTTCGTGCGCGGCGCCGAATGCGCTTCGGTTTCAGTTTGCGCCGCCAGAGGAACGGCTGAAGCCGCGACCAGGCCGGCACCAGTGGTTTCAACGAATTCCCGACGTGAAATCTTGCTCATAGCGCGCTCCCGGATGACGCGATCTAGAACTGTCGGCCATTGTAGCGCCTGCCACGCGGACCTGTCGAGGTTGACTGCTCTGCTTCCTTTTGACATACTTCGGTTCAATTGTTTTTGTTGCGGCGTACAGTTCTGAAATGGTTCGCGGCCGCGGCTGGCACGCTGCCTGTTCCGCTTTTCCGCATTTGGTCTCAGACTGTCAACTTTCCTGGGGAGTACGGTCCGACGCTACGCTCATTAGGCACGGTTGTTCTTCCATCGGAACTGGGTCGCGAGGGTTGTGAGGGTGTGGCGAATCGATTCGAAGCGTGGGTGCGGCAGTATCGCCCTGGCGCCGAGATGGATCACGGATACGGCGTCACGCGGCTCCGCGTGAAAGCTTCGTCGCCCGCTCCCGCCTATCTCGCGCAACTCGAATTGCTGCACCAACCGCTAGCTGACCTGGATCCTTCCGCGCGGCGACGCGCCGTGGAAGCTGCGCTGGAGCGAGCGAACGTTCGGGATCTGCCGCGTTTTCCCGACGGCAGGCACATCATTTCCGATCTTCTGAGTTTCTACTTTCATTCGAGCGACGCCAATGACCTGTGTTATCGAGCCGCAATCCGGCGCGATAGTTGCCGGGAACTGGAAGGATCTGACAATCCTCCGCCTCCGCTGAACGGAGCTGCCTAGTGCCGCGCTACGAATCTGATGTTTGCATCATCGGCGGTGGAATCTCGGCCGCGATGCTGGCGCAGAAGCTATCGGAGCTGCGGCCCGGTATCGCGATCACCGTGGTTGAGGCGGGCCGCAGTCTGTTCGATCTTGAAAAGCGAATGGACTATCGGAGGCGGTCGCTCGATTACGGCGAGAATCCCTGGCCGGGAGATTTTATCGAGGATCAGTCGGCCAAGGGAATTATTTCGCGCACCATGGCCGTGGGCGGCTCGGCACTGCACTGGGGCGGCACATGTAATCGTTTTTCGGAAGAAGATCTGCGGCTCAAATCCATGTTCGGACTCGCCACGGATTGGCCGATCGAGTGGAAGCAACTCGAGAAATATTATTGCGAGGCCGAGCGGCGGCTGGGTGTTTCCGGTGAACCAAGCCCGCTGCCGGAGGACCGGGCATCGCAGCCCTACCCGATGGCGGCCATGACGCTAACGCACAACCTGATCGAGCTGAAGAAGTGGGCCGAGAAGAGCGGCATCCCATTCTGGAGCACTCCACAAGCCAAGAACACGGTGGCGTACGACGGCCGCGCGAAGTGCATCCGCTGCAATACCTGCGCAATCTGTCCGACGGGCGCGCGCTATTCTCCCGACTTCACGTTCAAACGCCTACTCGCACAGAAAAAGATCACGCTGCACGATCAAACGCTCATCCGCAAATTGGTTCTGCATGACACGAAGTCGATCGTGGTCGCGGCTCGAGGCGTGAATCGCGCGCGACAGGATGAACCCGTCGAGTATCGTGCGCCGATGTTTGTGGTGGCTTCCGGATACGCCTGGACCCCACATCTGCTGTTGCTTTCGCGCAACTCGCGCTTTCCCGATGGTCTCGCCAACAAATCCGGGCTGGTTGGAAAGTACATGTGCGGGCATTCGTTCCGATCGGCGTTCATCGAGATCGACGCTAAAATCTATCCCGGCATGAATGAGCAGCATGGACTGATCTCGCGGCAATACTTTCGTTCCAAGCCGGATCAGCCCTTCGTCCGTCACGATCTGCGCATCTGGGAAAGCGCCGCGGGTCATGAGCCCAGAGTGCGTTCGCTTGACGGAAAGATTCTGTTAGGCGATGAGCTTTTGGCCGACTGGCGCAATCGCGCACAACGCGGTACGGCGCGCGTTCGCGGCTACGTCGACACGCATCCGGATCGCGAGAGCTCGCTGACACTGGATGAGACGGCGCGCAACCGCTGGGGCGACCCGCTGCCGAAGATCGAGCATCGCCTGGATCCGGCCACGCTCGCGCGCCAGGATCGCGTTCGGGAGCACATGCAGGGAATTTTTGAGAGTCTGGCAAAGGCGAACAACGGCAAGATTCTTTCCACGAGTCTTGGGAATTATCTCGATCATCCCGCCGGCGGATGCCGGATGGGTGACGAGCCGTCATCGAGCGTCTGTGATAGTTATGGCCAAACCCACGATCACGAAAACCTCTTCGTAGTCGGTTCACCCACGTTGCCCACAGCCGGCTGCACAAACGGAACGTTAACGTTCGTGGCGCTCACGCTTCGTTCGGCCGACCGAATCGCGCGTGTCCGTGGCGCACGTTCTTAACGTGCCGCGTTCACACTCGTGTGAACGCCTCTGCAGAAGGTAAGATCAATAGAAATGTCTCGCGCCATTCAACTGTCCGTGTTTGCCCTCCTCATAGTCTTTATCGCCATCGCCGCGACACCCGCAAGCCACGAATGGCCGTTCTACGGCGGCGACCAAGGCGGCATGAAGTACTCGCCGCTCGAGCAAATAAATCGCGCGAACGTCGCGAAACTGAAGGTGGCGTGGGAATGGAAGACGGGCGAAAAACGCCTGGAGGAATACAAAACCTCACCTGGCATTTTTGAAGCAACGCCACTCATGGTTGGTGGCACGTTGTATCTCAGCACGCCCTACAATCGCGTGGTCGCGCTCGATCCCGACACCGGCCAGGAGCGCTGGTCTTACGATCCGAAAGCTTATTTCGACGGGCAAGTCCCAAACGGAACCGGCTTTGTGCATCGCGGCGTGGCATTGTGGCGCGATTCGAAAAGCGGCCGCCTGCGCGTATTTATGAACAGCCGCTCGCGCCTGATCTCGCTCGATGCGGAAACGGGGAAGCCGGTGGAAAGCTTCGGCGACAACGGCGTCATCACGCTGACCAACGGTTTTCGCTGGGAGGTAGATCCGAAACAGTACACCAATACGTCGCCGCCGGTCGTATACAAGGATCTAGTCAT
>JBGPSX010000314.1:0-5215 GCA_041490325.1 Bryobacteraceae bacterium
AACAACTGGGCAGATTCGTCGGGCGACGTCGACCGCGCCGGCGTGGAGCATCACAACGGCCTCACCGATTTCGGCAAGCAGGTAGTCCACGAAATGAACCGCCTGGGCATGCTGGTGGACATTTCGCACGTGGCCGACAAAACGTTTTGGGACGCGCTCGAAACGAGCACCGCTCCGATCTTTGCGTCACACTCATCCTGCCGCGCGCTCTGCAACGTTCCGCGCAACATGACCGATGAGATGATCGTAGCGCTTGGGAAAAAGGGCGGCGTGGTTCAGGTTAACTTCAACTGCGGATTTCTCTCGCAGAAGTCGGCGGATGCGGGACGAAATGTACGCTCCAGCACTACTCCCGGAGTGCGCGGCGAGGATGCCACGATAGCCGAGTATCGTCAAAAGGTTCCGCCTGCCACCCTCGAAGACGTGGTCGCGCACATCGATCACATCGTCAAGATCGCGGGCGTCGGCGCGGCCGGAATCGGAAGCGATTTTGACGGCGTCTTCTGCACGCCGACAAATCTGGAAGATGTATCGAAGTTCCCGAGCCTGACGCGGGCGCTGCTGGAAAAAGGTTATAGCGCCGACGACATTCGCAAGATTTACGGCGGGAATGTGTTGCGCGTGATGCGTGCAGCCGAGGCAGAGTCCAAGAAACTTGCGTCGGCGAAGAGGAACTAACGAGTGGCTTGAGCTGGGCGCTCACCTATTCGAGATGCGCGTGAAGCTCGCAGCAGAGCGGTCGAGCCACGTCCGCAAGCAATCTTTACTACGGCACCAATGTTCGCGTTTCCTGAAGACCGCTCCCTTTGGTCACGGCTCTGCCAGCGGCTATGATCCCTCGCCGGGCCGCGACCGCAGGAAGCAAATCGCCCGCTGCGCGTGTCCATACCGTCGAGGAACGCTGCCAGCAAGCTGTTGAATCGAAATGGTTGCCAGCTGCGTTCCTCAAGAGCGGTTTGGGTGAGTTTTTCAACATCCTCATCATCCTCGTCGCCGAATGCTAAAGATTCAGCGCGGACAGCCACTAGTGTCGTGCGTCAACTGCCCAGCAGTAACCGGCCAAGGTCGGCGAACACCAGGCAGACGGCGAGCCCTACAAATCCGTACCCCAAAATAACCGGGAGCCGGTGGTTCATGCCAAACCAGCGGCTCCCGTCCTCCGAAAGCTGAACCCCACGAGCGTTCATATTCATCACCAAGCCGGACGTTCACGGCGCTCCAGCGGAATGTGAACCACGCTGAGCGGCGCCGGATGTTTTTCCACTTCGAGCTCCCAGTCGCTCTTGTTCAGGCTGAAGCCTGGTTGACCGGGCAGCCAAATCTGCCAAAGAAAACGGTACGCGCCATAGCAACGGAACGTCAGCCGTGGCTCAGACCGTCCGAGTTCGCGCTTCTCGGCGAAAATGTGGACGGGCTTTCCGCTGCGCACGTCGCGCAATCTGACCCTGCCCGAAGCCGGAGACATTCCGAGCGAGTAATCGCCCGCAGGCAGCGTCCGGGGACCAGCGTGAAATTCGAAAGGCACCCAGGCCGTCGCATTCTCCTTCACCCTTAATAAGGGCTCCCACAGAAGCGCCGCCAGTTTGGCGGGCATTGAGAAATCCGAAACCTTTGTCATTTGAGCTGTTCGGCATAGATAGATGCACGCGTGCCGCCAAGTGAAACTGGTCAATATTTCAAGGACTTACGTTGAATCTACTGTGCCGGGGAGAATCAAAATGTGAATCGGGTAATCAACTGATGAGTGGGCCGGAAGCACACGGAAGGCGAAGAATACCTCGATCTGGGTACGGCGGCATCCAGCCCACAAAGGTAGACAAGAATCCATCCATGTCGTGATGGTTTCTGTGGTCCGCTCTGGCATCGTGTTAAGTAAGGGGCCGGTTCGGCGCTGCGGGCCTAATCGGCGAAGAGGAGAACATCAATGGGTAAGACAGCCATCGTCACGGGGGCATCCCGTGGCATCGGTCGAAGTATCGCCAAGCGATTGGCAACCGATGGCTTTTCAGTTGTCGTGAACTATGTAGGCAGCTCCAAAGAGGCGGAAGAAGTGGTAAACGAGATCAAGTCTACCAGCGGTAGCGCGGTTGCGATCTCGTGCGACATCTCGCAAGCCAAGGATGTGGTTCAGCTCTTCGAGCAGGGCAGCGCAGGCATTTGGTCCAATTCAAGTGGTCGTAAACAATGCGGGTATTATGCCGCTGTCGCCGATCGTAAACAGCGATGTGGAGACATTCGACAAGGTGATTGCCATTAACCTGCGCCGGCTTTTCTAGTACTCGCGCAGGTAGCGCAGCACGTGGTTGAAGGTGGCCGCATCATCGCTCTATCGAGCAGCGTATTGGCCAAGTCGTTTCCAACCTACGGTCCTTACATTGCACCCAAGGCGGGTGTTGAGGGACTGGTCCACGTGCTTGCCAACGAATTACGTGGCCGGAACGTCACCGTGAATGCCGTTGCTCCTGGCCCCATTCCGGCGGACTTGTTTCTGAAAGAAAGACCGAGGCGCAGATCGAGGAATTCAGAAAACTGCCACCCCTGGAGCGGCTGGGACGGCCGGAAGATATCGCTGGCGTCGTGTCGTTCCTGGCCGGTCCCGACGGGGCGTGGGTAAACAATCAGGTGGTCCGCGCCAATGGTGGTTTTGCGTGAACGCACTGCGTGAGACGCGGATCCGGTCCGCCAAACTACGCTCGATCAGTCGATGATCTTTGGAACTAATCACCTAACCTCATCGTATTCCTGACGTATAACACTTGCACTCGACAGGTAGATCATCGAGTGGAGTAGAATACGACTGATGCCCAGACGTGAATCCCCGCTCCAAAGTGAAATGCTCCAAGGCACCCTCGACATGTTGGTCCTCCAAACGCTAGTGCTAGGGCCGGCCCACGGTCACACCATCGCGCATGCCATTGAGCATCGCTCCGAAGATGTTCTCCAGATTGAGCATGGCTCCCTATACCCGGCCTTGCATCGTCTGGAGGATCGAGGCTGGATCGCGTCCTTTTGGGGTACGTCGGAGAACAATCGCAAGGCGAAGTATTACCGGTTGACGCCGGCGGGACGAAAACAGTTGATTGCGCAGACCACGCGCTGGGAACAAGTGGTTCGCGCAATTGGCCGCATCATGAAACCGGTTTCCGATTCCAAATGAGCTTCCTGCGTTACCTGCGGCGCGCGAAATGGGATCGGGACCGGCACGAAGAGATCGAGTCCTACGTGCAAGTGGAAACCGATGAAAATATCGCTCGCGGATTGCCGGCTCACGAAGCCCGCCAGGCCGCTCTCCGAAAGCTGGGAAACACCACCTTGATACGAGAGGAGATTTACCGGATGAACACCATGGGCTTCCTGGACGTGTTGGCGCGCGATATCCGCCACGCGTTTCGCGGCCTGCGCCACAATCCCATGTTCACCGTGACAGCGCTGCTGACGCTCGCGATCGGAATCGGCGCGAACACGGCTGTCTTCAGCGTGGTGAATAGCGTGTTGCTCAAGCCGCTGCCGTATCCCAAAGTCGAGGAACTGGTGGCGGTGTGGCACACCGCTCCCGGCGCCGCTGGACTCTCGACTGTTTCGGGCGACCTCCGTCTCTCGTCGTCCATGTTCTTTACGTATGCGAAGGAGAATCGGACATTTCAGTCGATCGGCTTGTGGGCTCCGGGCGCGACGACGGTCACCGGACTCGCGGAACCGGAACAAGTTCGCACCGTCTTTATCACCGACGGGCTGCTTCAAGCGCTCAACGTCCAACCGGCGCTCGGCCGCTGGCTCTCCGAGGCCGATCAGATACCGGGAGGTCCGGAAAATGTGATGCTGGGCTACGGCTACTGGCAGCGGCGTTTCGGCGGCGACCGGTCGGCGATCGGACGCACAATCTTGGTTGAATCGCGCGCGCGGCAAATCGTTGGCGTGATGCCGGAAGGCTTCCGCATCGTTACCGCGGACCCGGAATTAATCGTGCCGCTCAGGTTCGATCGCAGCCGAGCGATCCTGCCCGGTTTCGGCTATCAATGCGTCGCCAGACTCAAGCCGGGAGTCACGATCGCGCAAGCCAGCGCCGACATCGCGCGCATGGTGCCGATCTGGATGACATCCTGGCCGGCCGCCCCCGGTATCAATCCACGAATTTATGAGAGCTGGAAAATCGGACCGGCTCTTCGGCTCCTGAAGCAAGACGTGGTGGGCAACGTCGGCAATGTCCTCTGGGTGCTGATGGGGACCATTGGCATCGTGATGCTGATCGCCTGCGCCAACGTGGCCAATTTGTTGCTAGTGAGGGCGGAGGCGCGCCAGCAGGAACTCGCCATTCGCGCCGCGCTGGGGGCCGGATGGGGTCGAATCGTCTGCGAACTGCTGCTCGAAAGCATGTTGCTCGCGCTGATGGGTGGCGTGCTTGGGTTAGCTCTCTCCTACAACGGGCTGCGCTTTCTGGTGGCAACCGGTCCGGCGAATCTGCCACGGCTAGAGGAGATCTCGCTGGATCCGCGCGCGCTCGGATTCGCTCTGCTGGTTTCGCTACTCTCGGGTCTACTGTTCGGATTGATTCCCGCTTTGAAGTACGCAGGGCCCCGGATCTCTTTGACCCTTCGCGGCGGCGGACGCACGTTGAGCCATAGCCGCGAGCGGCATCGAGCGCGCAACATCCTGGTGGTGGCGCAGGTAGCGCTGGCATTGGTGCTGCTGATCAGTTCCGGTCTGATGATTCGCACGTTCCAAGCCCTGCAAACCGTCGCGCCTGGATTTACGCAAGCCGAGCAACTCCAGACTCTGCGGACGTCGATTCCCGCGTCCCTGGTCAAGGAGCCGGAGCGAGTGGCGCGAATGCAGAACGACATTTTGGACAAGCTGGCGGGCATTTCCGGCGTTACGTCCGTGGGTTTCACAAGCGCGATGCCCATGGAAGGGATCGCCCCGGACTGGGACGTCATACTGGCCGAGGGCAAAGCCTACGCGACTGACGAGATCCCTGCGCTGCGGTTTTTCAAGTACGTTTCGCCCGGGCTATTTCAAACCGCGGGCACAAGATTAATCGCCGGCCGCGACTTCACCTGGACAGACCTCTATCGCCGCAGCCCTTTCGTGATTGTTTCCGAGAATCTTGCCCGCGAGTTGTGGGGCGCGCCGTCCTCTGCCACTGGCAAGCGTATCCGCACGATGCCCGGAGCCCCGTGGCGCGAAGTGATCGGCGTTGTTCAGGATGTCCGCGACA
>JBGPSX010000315.1:0-5210 GCA_041490325.1 Bryobacteraceae bacterium
CAATGAACGTCTTCCAGTTGGCAGGGTGCGTGCTCCCCAGGGCCGAAGGAGTTTGCTATGACCACGTTGTGGCACGACATTCGTCACGCCGGCCGGATGCTGCGGCGAAATCCAGGATTCACTGCGGTGGTCGTGCTGTCGCTCGGAATCGCGATCGGCGCGAACACCACCATCTTCAGCGCCTTCGATCAAGTCCTGCTCCAGAAACTGGCGGTGCGCTCGCCCGAGGAACTGGTGATCGTGCAACGGTCCTTGGCGCGCGGCGGGGTCAGCACCGATTTCTCGCATCGAACCTTCGAAGAGTTTCGCGGCCGCTGCCGTTCACTCTCCGGCATGTTCGCCCACGACGGAACCAATACGATCGCGACCCTCCACGGCGAGGCCGAAATTGTTCCAACGGCTTTCGTTACAGGATCTTACTTTTCGTTGTTCGGCGTGGGCGCCGTTCAAGGCCGCGTCTTTACGCCAGACGACGACCGGCCGGGCGCGGCGCCGGTCATGGTGCTGCGTTACGACTACTGGAAGCGGCGTTTCGGTCTCGATCCCAGCATCATCGGAAGAACGGTGGACATGAAGGGCATCGCGTTCACGGTGATCGGCATAGCGCCGCCGTCGTTTACAGGTTACTCGATCCTCGCACCGGCCGATCTCACGATGCCGTTCGTCTGGCAGTCGCAGCTCTCGCTCAAGGACCACACGACCGTCGGAATCATGGCGCGTCTCGCTCCCGGCGTGAGCCGCGATCAGGCGGCGGCAGAGTTGACGGTGCTCTTTCGCGATGCTCTTCGCAACGCAGCAGGCTCGCAGCTCAGCGCACAACGGGAGCAATTGATCGCGGCACAACGAATCCAACTCGCATCGGGCGCTCGCGGCCGCACCGGCATTCAGCAGAATCACAGTTCTCGTGTTCTGGTGCTCATGGCTGCCGTTGGACTGTTGCTGCTGGCCGCGTGCGCAAACATCGCGGGCTTGCTTCTGGCACGAGCCAATGCGCGCCAAAAGGAAATGGCGATCCGGATCGCAATCGGCGCGGGACGGTGGCGGTTGATCCGGCAAATGCTCGCTGAAAGTTTGCTCCTGGCTCTGATCGGTGGCGCGCTGGGTTTGCTGATTGTTCAATGGGCAGGCGACTTGTTGCCACGTCTCCTCGCGCTGCCGATCCACATGCAGGTGAGCCAACATGTCCTACTTTTCACCGCTGGGATTTCCATCCTGACCGGCCTCGGGTTTGGGTTGATACCGGCATTGCGCGCGACAAGACTGGCGCCATTGGATGCCATGAAAGCGGGTCCGCTGGGGACGATGGAGATTCGATTCGCCGGCAAGGTGCTGGTCGCTCTGCAGGTGGCGCTTTCGATTTCGATATTGGCCGGCGCCGGACTTTTCTTGAAGACGGTCCGGAACCTCGATCGCATCGATCCAGGATTCCGCTCCGAGGGCGTGCTGCTGGGCTGGGTCTTCCCGACGCTGGCTGGTTACGAGGGCGCGTCTGAGTTGAGGCTGTACGATGAAATACTTCGAAAGTGCCACGGCCTGGATGGCGTCGCGAGCATGAGCCTGGCGCGCCACAGTCTCATGCAAGGTAATGATCATGAGTCGGTGGATGCTCCCGAGCAAAGCAGCGAGAGCGTGGATGCATCGTTCAACGCCGTTTCGTCTGAATTCTTCGGAACCATGCAAGTGCCTATTTTGCGCGGCCGCGACTTCGCCATCACGGATCGCACTGAGTCGCCGCGGGTAGCAATCGTAAATCAGAGCCTGGCGGAGCGCTTCTTCGCGCGGGAGAACCCTATCGGCCGCCGCATACGTTTGGGATCAGAACACAAGCCGGCCGAAATCATCGGAGTGGTGCGGGATACGCGCTGGTACAGCCTCCGGCAAACGGAGACGCCTTTGCAAGTCTTCGTCCCGTACTCCCAAGCGCCGGCCGATGAACTCGGTCAGATGCAACTGATCGTGCGTGTGGCCGGAGAACCGGGACGATTGACTCAGTCGCTTCGACAAGCGATCGCCGCAATTGACGTTCATCTGCCCCTTGTGGAATTGACGACGCAGACCGAGCAGGTCGGCAGGTCGGCGCGCGAGGAACGGTCGCTCGCGAGACTGACAACGGTATTTGGCTCGCTCGCGTTGCTGCTAGCCGCGATGGGTTTGTATGGCACGATTTCCTATTCAGTGAGCCGCAGGACCGCCGAACTTGGAGTCCGCATGGCATTGGGCGCGAGCAGCCACGGCGTGGTACGGCTGATACTGCGCGAGACTCTTGCGCTCGCCCTCGCCGGCTTGTGCGTTGGAGTGCCCGCTTCGCTGGCTGCCGTGCGCCTCGCAAAAAGTTCCTGTATGGCGTGGATACGTTTGATCCAGCCACGCTGACGAGCGTAGTCGTGTTGGTGGTTTTCTCCGCGGTGCTGGCAGGATATGCTCCGGCTCGTCGCGCCTCGCGAGTGGATCCGTTGGTCGCGTTGCGTTACGAGTGACGGCCGCTTTTGGCGCGCACTCGTTTCCCTAACTCTCCCACTCGTGTAAACATCCCCTTCAGCGCTTCCGAATACGCTTTGACATCACGATTGCCTTTGCGGGCAAACTCGATGACGTCCGTTTCACAGGCGACGAACTCCGCGGCTACTTGCGCAACCTCGTTAGCGATCGAATCGGGAATGCTGCACACGCCGTTGGCATCGGCATGCAAAAGGTCGCCCGCTCGAACTTCCATGCCGCCTACGCGCACCGGCTGGTGGATCGAAGTGACATGGCTATAGCTGTGTGAACAAACGGCGCCATTACTGAAGGCCGCGAATCCGATCCGTCGGACTTGATCAAGATCGCGAGCTGGACCGCTGGTGATGATGCCGAGCGCGCCGAAGCATTGGTAGCTCGAGCACATCACTTCGCCGAACGTCGCGCCGGCCGAGGGATCGTCGAGATCCTGAAACACGACAATGGCCGGTCCGGCGAGCTCGCCGAAGCGCTCCATCTGCTGATCCAGCGTGTTGTATACATCGCCACTGCCGCGCGGAGACGACGTGCGCATGGTGGCGGTTGAAGCGTAACCCACGATGGGCGGCATTTCCGGAAAGCACGCGCGAATCCGGCCGTCCATGAAGCCGGCGCTGCGCGGGCGGACATCGAACAACTCGATCACGTTCGAAATCGTCGGCGTATCGTACTGCGTGAGCAGTTTCAAATCGGATGCGGTTAGAGGCATGTTTTTCTAAGTCTGGTCAACGGTGGCGAGATAGCGATGACAATGCAGGCAGCGGAACACATACGCGGTCGGCATGTCGTCCTTGCTCAGCATGTCGAAGAACTCCTGCAGATCCCTCCCGGCCAGTTCGAATTCATCGCGCAGGTATTGCATGACCACAGGAACCACGTTCGGAAAGTCGCGCCGCAGTTCCGCGGCTCCGGCCGTTCCAAGATAAGCAGCAGCATCCTTGCAGCAACTGAGCCACTGAGGCTGCTGCCAGGCTTCGAAGCCGGGCGTGCGCCGCGTAATCTCATCGATCACTTGGGGCGAGACGTTCTCCATGACCGCGGCGTCATTGAACGTTGCGCCAAATTTCTTTGCGGCCGTGCCATCCGCAATGCACCACGGGCACAGATGCTCATCCAGGATGAAATTCTTGGTGATGTAAACGGGACCGGAGTAAACATACCCGCGGATCCGGTTGCAACTTAAGCAAGGCGTGTCCGGGTCTGCCTTCACACTTCCGCCAGCAAGCGGATCCGGGTAACACCGAAACGGCGGGAGCGGAACTGGTTCGCCCATACTTACTTCGTCCAGTGTCCGTCCAGTGTGCGCCAAACACCGCGCTCATTCTGGTCGCGCAATTCCGGGGGCAGCAGGTCCTGCGGAAAATTCTGGTAACAGATGGGCCGCGCGAAGCGCTGAATCGCGGCGGTGCCAACGGCGGTGAAGCGCGAGTCAGTGGTCGCCGGGTAGGGGCCGCCGTGATGCATGGAGGGGCAAACTTCCACGCCAGTGGGGTAGCCATTCACGATCAAACGGCCGACCTTGGTTTCGAGCAATCGGAGAATGCCGGCATACTCATGGAGATCTTGCGGCGTGCCTTGCACGGTGGCCGTGAGACTGCCCTCCATACTACGGACCACCTGCTCCATGACTTCTCGCGACTTGCATCGGACCAGCACCGTGCATGGACCGAATACCTCTTCGTGCAACTCCGAGTATTCGAGAAACGTCGCCGCGGCCGTCTCAAAAAGCGTGGGCCGCGCTTCGGTTTTTCCCGAGTCAGTGGGCGCCGCGGAGGGAGTGGTCTTCACGCCCGGGATTTTCTTGGCGCGCTCCACACCCTGCTCATAGGACCGCAGGATGCCTGGATAAAGCATCGTGCCTGGCACGGCCTTCGCGAAGTGGGTGCGTACGCGATCCACAAGTCCTTCGAGACTTTCGTTCTCGATTCCGATGACAAGACCCGGGCTGGTGCAGAACTGTCCGACGCCTAAGTTCACAGACGTGCTCAATCCATGAGCGATGGCTTCCGCGCGCTCGGCAACGGCTCCAGGAAGAACGAAGACTGGATTGACGCTACCCATTTCGGCGAAGAACGGAATCGGCTCCGGGCGCCGGGCCGCTGCATCGTAGAGGGCGCGCCCGGCTCGCAGTGATCCGGTGAAAGCGGCCGCTTTGAGCAACGGGTGACGAACCAGCGCCAGGCTCACTTCCGGTGTGGCACCCTGCAGCAACGAAAAGACGCCGTTTGGAAGATCGAGCGCGGCAGCGGCCTTTCTGATCGCGCCGGCCACCAGCTCGGATGTTCCCGGATGCGCGGGATGCGCCTTGACGATCACTGGATTTCCAGCCGCGAGCGCGGAGGCTGTATCGCCGCCCGCCACTGAAAAGGCCAGAGGAAAATTGCTGGCTGCCCAGACCCCTACCGGACCCATTGGAATCAAGATCCGGCGAAGATCGGGTTTTGGAATCGGCTTGCGATCCGGCAGGGCGCGATCGATGCGTGCGTCCCGCCAGGAGCCTTCCCGGACTAGCTCGGCAAACATCTTGAGCTGGTTGACGGTTCGGCCACGCTCACCGGTGAGGCGGTCCACCGGCAGAGCCGTTTCCTCGCTGGCTCGCTGGATCAACGCGTCGCCAAGGTCGACGATTTCTGCGGCGATCTTTTCCAGAAAAGCCGCGACTGTCTCGGGCGGCTGCTCGCGATACATCTCGGCGGCTTCCTCGGCTAAACGCG
>JBGPSX010000316.1:0-5209 GCA_041490325.1 Bryobacteraceae bacterium
ATCCCAAGTGGATGGCTGGCTGAATTGAAGAGTCATTTAAACCGCTCCTTGCAGTCATGGCTCAGTGTCTGCACTATACCGCTAGCCGAGCCGTGACCAAAGGGAGTGCTGATTGGCCGGCGGCCCACCGATACAAATGAAGAACGGTCGCATGGTGGCGAATAAATGGCGAATTTGAGGCCGTTCTTCAGGGGAGCGGTTTTTACTCATAACGCAATGCGTCGAGCGGGTTCACCCGCGATGCGCGCCGGGCGGGGATGAAACCGGCGGCCAGCGCGGTCACGATCAGAACCAACGGCGCCGCGAACATCACCACCGGATCAAAGGCTTTGACGCCGAAGAGCTGAGCCTGGGCGAGGCGCGCCAGAGCGAGTGCCGCGGGCACGCCAATTGCCAGGCCGATGCCAAGAATCCAAAACACTTCGCGCAACACCATCGACCGGATGCGTGCGGGCGCCGCGCCAAGGGCGATGCGGATTCCGATCTCGCGCGTGCGCCGCGTGACGTTGTGCGCCATGACGCCGTAGAGACCGAGCATGGCGAGCGCCGTCGCGAGAATCGCGAACGCCGCGGCCAGATTCAACACCAGGCGGTCACTGCGAATGTTGAGCTTGATCTGATCGTCGAGCGTGCGCAGACCCTCCGGCGGCAAATTGGCGTCTATGGATGCCAGCACGCGACGGACTTCCGGAATCATCTGCCGGGTGGGGAGAGCGGAGCGGACATAAAAGCTGATCGAGCCGATTTCTTTATCCTGACGCCAGGGGATGAAATACAACTTGGGCGGATCCTGTTTGACCCCCGAGTAATGACTGTCCTTGACCACTCCGACAATTTCGAGCTGGCCACTGTCGCCGGTTGAGAACTTCACGCCCAGTGGATCCCGGCCCTGCAGAAAATGCTTCGCGAACTGCTGATTGACGATCGCTACTTTGGGTCCTGCGAGGTTGTCGCTCTCAGTGAACTCGCGTCCGGCGATCAACGGAATGCCCAGCTTGCTGAAGAAGCCGGGACCGACTTCATTGAACATCGAGTTGCTCTTGGCGTTCTGCTCGGCGGAAGCGCCCTCGATCTTGACGTCGTTGCCCCAATTGCTGCCGGCGATGAGCGGCACCATGGAGACGGCCACACTGCGGACGCCGGGCAGCGCCGCAAGCTCACTGTCCAGGCGCTCGAAGAGAGCGCGGCTCTGTGGGTAGCTGTAGTTGTTCAACTGAGGAGAAACGGAGAACCCGATGAGGTTCTCCGTACGGAGTCCGAGATCCAGGTGAAGCAAATTGACCAGACTCTTCAGAAACAGGCCGGTGGGAATCAGCAACAAAGCGGAGATCGTGACTTGCGCGCAGACTAGCACCTTGCGGACGCGCGCCGTGTCGCGAGTGGCGGAGGACTGGCCGGATTCGTCCTTCAAAGTTGTCGACAGTGAAGCGCGGGCGGCCTCCCAAGCCGGATACAGTCCGAACAACAAACCCGTGGCGAGCGAAAGGGCCAGCGCAAACAAGAGCACCGGCAATTCCAGATGAGACGTGACGAAATACACCGACGATTCATCGTCACCCAACTGAGCGATGAGGATTCGAAGCGTGGCTGCGCCGAAGAGAATTCCCGCCATTCCTCCGGCGCCTGCGAGCAAGAGCGCTTCGGTGAGGAGCTGCCACAGGATATCGCCGCGGCGGGCACCCATGGCAACGCGGATTGCAAGTTCGCGCCTGCGTTGCGCCGAGCGCGCCAGCAGCAGATTCGCCGCGTTGGCCAACGCGATGAGAAGGACGAGGGCGGTGGCGGTGATCAAAATCAACATGGGCGTGCGGCTGGAATCGCGCATGCTGCTTTGGCCTTGGCGGCCATCCTTCAGGCTGAGTCGCGACTGCAGGAAGCGCTTTTGCCGGTCCTGATTCTTTCCGGGGACTGCCTTGGATTGCTCCTCCACAATCGAGGCGTAAGGACCGTTCAGCGCGGCGGCGGCTTGTTCGCGGCTGACGCCGGGTTTCAGCCGCGCGAACAAGTACAGCCAGTAGTCGTTGTACCGGGCATCGCTGTTCCAGCCTGGAGTAAGGCGCGACTTGAAGGAAAGGGGAACGAATGCCGAGGGCTCTTCTCCCAGCACCGTGCCGGTGAAGCCTTGCGGCGCGACGCCTACGATGGTGAAGACCTGACCATTGATTCGCATCGGCTGATTGAGGACGCTGGCTTCGCCGCCCAACCGGTCGCGCCAGTAACCAAATCCGAGTACCACCACCGGATTTCCGCCGTTCAACAAGTCGTCTTCGGGCGTGATGATGCGGCCCAACAGCGGCTGCACGCCCAACATCGGGAAATAATTGCCGGAAACCACCATCATCGAACTCGGTACGGTGTGGTTACCGAAGGCGAGATTGGCGCCCAAGGTTCTAAAGCCGGCTACGGCGGTTACACCTTGGGGGTGTTTTTCCAATTGGCGGAATACCGGGTAACTGAAGACCGATTCCGAGCCACCTGCATTGTTCGTGGAACTGCGCCCGCTCTTGAATTCGGCGGGCGATTGGATCAGCACCAGTTCCTCGGGGTTTTGGACCGGCAGAGATCGAAGGAGGATCTGGTGGAGAAGCGAAAAGATGGCCGTGTTGCCGCCAATGCCGAGACCGAGAGAAACCACTACCACCAGACTCAGAAGGGGCGCCTTGAGCAAGCTGCGAATCGCGTAGCGTATGCGTGCCATGACTTATTCCTTTGACGTTGGAACCTGGTCCTTCGTTGGTACGGCCGGCGATCTTTCATCCAGAACCTCTCGTACGATTCCCTTCAGCTCGTTGCGCAGTTCCTGAGGAACCTGGGGAAGGACACGAACGATCTGGGCCGGAAATGGTATCTGGATATCGGTTTCTTCGAAGCGCTTCTTGATGCGGCGATTCATCTCGCGGCCGACCGTCCACTGCTGCGCTGGCAGAGTTTTGAAACGCGCCTTGATGACCACGCCGAAGTTGGCAAGCTGATCGACGCCGATGATTTCAAGCGGCGCAAGAATGGCTGACTTGTAGGGTTCGCCGCGCATCAGCTCCTCGCCCAATTGTTTCAGGACATCCACCACGTGATCCGTATCGTTGCTATACGAGACCGAAATGTTGAACAGGTAGTAAGAGTATTCCCTGGTCAGATTGGAAAGGCTCTGGATGTTGCCGTTTGGAAAGATATAAACGCTGCCGTCCTCGCCCCGCAAAACGGTTGTGCGGAGGTTGATCTCCTCTACCAGTCCCCCGGTTCCGTTGATGATGGCTATATCGTTGACGCGAATCTGATTTTCGAGCATCAGAAACAGACCGCTCAATACGTCTTTGATGATGCTCTGCGCTCCAAATCCAACAGCCACGCCGGCGATCCCCGCTCCGGCCAGAAGAGGACGAACGTCGAAGTTCATTTCCTTGAGGATCATGAGCCAGGCGATGGTCCAGATCAGCGTGAAGACTGTTTTTCTGATCAGGCCGCCGATGGTTGCAGCTCGCTTCTCCAGCTCGTTTGCCGAACCGCCTCCACCGCGCAGCATCATCTTGACGGTGTATTTACGAATGCCCCGAACCACGCGCCCCAGGACCAGCGTGGCGATGTAGGCGAACACCAATATGAACCCGATGCGGACCAGGTTGAACAATATCGGCAGGTAATATTCCGGGTTCAGCAAGTCGGTCCGGGTCGGCATTCTTTCATCATAAGCATCGACCGGGCGGGCGCGTCATGCGTACCGAATAGCGTAAAATAAAATCACGACCGTCTCAGACCGTCCCTCACGGAAGGGCGCATCGTTCGCGAGTCCTCGCGCATCTCAATAGAGTCGAGGGTTGAACCGTTCATGTATCGACGTGGAACCAAACGTTGCTGCGCCACCATTGCCCTCGCTTTGTGCGGGTGGCTGGTGGAGTCTGCCTGCAATTCGACGGCGCAAAACAAAATTGCGCAGCCGCCTCCGCCCGCGGTCCTGGTGACCGAGGCGCGCGTGGCGGACGTGCCCATCTTTTCTGAATATCCGGCTCAGACCTATGCCCGCAACTCGGTTGAGGTCCGCGGACGCGTGGACGGATATATCGACCAGTGGCTTTTTCGACCGGGCCAACAAGTGCGCGCGGGCGATGTGCTGTACGTCCTGGATCAGCGGCCCTATCAGGCTGCGGTGGAGCAAGCCAAAGGCAATCTGGCGCAGAGTGAGGCCGATCTCGACTTTGCGCGCAAGCAGGTGGCGCTTTTGCAGGCCCAGGCAAATCTCGCAGTCGCTCAGGCCAATCTGGTGAAGGCGCAACAAGATCAGGAGCGCCTGGCTCCGCTGGTAAAAGAAGAGGCCGCCGCCAAACAAGAACTGGATGCCGCGGTGGCTGCATTGCGCTCCGGTGAAGCCAACGTCAGAGCCAGCCAAGCCAACGTCGATCAGACGCGACTATCCACCGAGACTCAGATCGCTTCCACGCAGGGCAAGGTAGAAGCACAGCGCGGAGCGGTGCGGACAGCGACGCTCAACCTGGAGTACGCCACCATTCGCGCACCCATCAACGGCGTGGCCGGCGATACGTTGGTTCCGGTGGGAGGGATGATCACGGCCAACGCCCAACAGCCCCTGACCACCATCGTTCCGCTCGACCCCATTTGGGTGCGATTCAAGGTAACCGAAGTCCAGTATCTGGCGTTTAAGAAGCGTGGCACGTTGACGCGCTCGGCTCTGACGCTCATCCTGGCGGACAACACCGAGTTCCCGCAGAAGGGGCGTGTCGAGAATACGCTGAATCAAGTGGATCCCAAGACCGGCACTCTAGAGTTGCAGGCCAGTTTTCCAAATCCTCAACATACGTTATTGCCCGGACAGTTTGGCAAGGTGAAGTTGGAAACCGAAGTTAGAAATAATGTGGTCCTCATTCCGCAGCGTGCGGTCCAGCAACTCCAAAGCATGCAAATCGTTTACACGCTGAGTCCCGACAACAAAGCAGAGATGCGACCGATCACCACAGCCGAGCGCGCTGGTGAAGACTGGATTGTCGACCAGGGCCTAAAGGCCGGCGACCGCGTGATCGTCGAAGGCCAGCTCAAGGTGCGGCCGGGCATGGCAGTTAGTCCCGGCCCTTATCGCCCGCCTGCGAATCCCAACGGCGCAAAAGGTAGCTGATCGCATGGCGCGATTCTTCATCGACCGTCCGGTGTTCGCGATGGTAATTGCCATCGTGATTATCATTCTGGGCATTGTCGCGATTCC
>JBGPSX010000317.1:0-5194 GCA_041490325.1 Bryobacteraceae bacterium
CGCAGAATCAGCTCGGATGCTCCGATACGTTACCTCACGGCGCACGAAATCACAAACGGCTTGAACGTGGATGCGTATCAGTACCGGGAACTCGCCAACCGTCAATCGGGCCAACTGGCTGTCTGACTGGCCACATTGATATCCTCGATAGCGGATCGTGGCGGACAAACTCACCGAGGCTTTGCGCAGCGGCAAGATGGGGAGCGTTCGCGAAGCCGTTCAAGCCGATCCAGCCGCGGCGCGGCACCCTCGGGCGGTGGTGGAAGCTGGAAGGCTTGGCTTCCAAAAACGCTTTCGAGATCCTGCAGAAAAACGGCTCCGATCCGGAACAACCAGGCGCTTGGCCGCCGGCGCGCGCGATCATCATCGCAGCATTCACCGGCCGGCCGGAATACGTCCAGCGATTGCGCAATGCCGGCGCCAAGTTGGCGGATTCGCCGGCGCCGCGTTGGGCGACCTCAAGCTGGTCGAAAAGACTCTGCCTAAGAGCCCGGAATTCGCACGCGGGCGGGATGTGGGAGGGCTTACGGCGCTGCAATGCGCCGCGGGCTCACGACTGCCCAAGGTCAAGGTGCTGGACGTTGCGCGCATGCTCCTCAACGGCGGAGCGAGCCCAAATCTCCCGGATGCTCGCGGGTGGACGGCGGTTCACCAGGCGGGTTCGCGCGGTAATGTCCGAATGCTGCGCGTGGTGTTGGATGCGGGCGGCGACGTGAAGCGCCGTGCTAAGACGGGCGACACACCGCTCGACGTGGCGCACATGATGGGTCGCGATAAACTGGTCGCGATGATGTCCTAACAGGTAGTGCGCAGTATAGGATACAATCACTTGCGTTTGGAGAAAATATGGACCGGCTAAGGTCAAAAAGCAAACTTCTGTGGGCGCTGCTCGCCATGCTCGCGCTTTCCATGGTTTGTCGCATTGTTCTCGCGCAATCCACTCACGAAACCGTTTTGAAGAATCTGAAATTCCGGGATATCGGTCCGGCCATCATGGGCGGGCGCGTGGACGATTTCGCGGTGGTTGAATCGGATGCGCGCATCATCTACGTCGCCAGCGCCGCCGGCGGCGTGTTCAAGACCGTCAACAGCGGAGTGACCTGGGAACCGATTTTCGACGACCAGCCCAACCCGACCATCGGCGACATCGCGCTAGCGCCTTCCGATCCTTCCATTGTCTGGGTGGGAACGGGCGAGCCGAACAATCGCCAGAGCTCGTCCTGGGGCAACGGCATCTACAAGTCGCTGGACGCGGGAAAAACATGGACGCACATGGGGCTGAAGGACACGCATCACATCGGACGCGTGGTGATCCATCCCACCGATCCGAACATCGTCTATGTCGCCGCGCTCGGCCATCTCTGGGGTGCGAACAAGGAGCGCGGAGTTTATAAAACTACGGATGGAGGCGCCACCTGGACGCAGTCGCTGTCCATAAACGACGACACCGGCGTCTCAGACATCGCGATCGATCCGCAGAGTCCTAACACGCTTTATGCTGCCGCCTATCAACGGCGGCGAACAGTCTTCGGCTATTCGGGCGGCGGTCCACAGAGCGGTGTTTATAAGACCGTCGACGGCGGGCTGCACTGGAACAAGCTCACCAAGGGTCTGCCGGCAACCGGAGACATTGGACGCTGCGCTGTGGAAGTGTACCGCAAGAATCCGAACATCGTTTACGCGTTGATTGAAAACATGACGCAGGGTGGCGTGTATCGGTCCGAAGACAAGGGCTTCACCTGGACGCGCATGAGCGACACCAATCCCCGGCCCTCCTACTACAGCCAGATTCGTATCGATCCCAACAACGACCGAAAGCTGTGGGTACTGGGCGCGCCGCTCTACATGTCCGAAGACGGAGGCAAAACGTTCCGTGAGGATCGCTGGGCAAAAATCCACAGCGATTTTCATGCCATGTGGATCGATCCGGCGAATTCCGACCACGTCATCCTTGGCTCCGACGGCGGCGTCACCATCACGCACGACAGCGGCCGATCGTGGGACTACGTCAACAACCTTCCCATCGGCCAGTTCTACGAAATCGCCTTCAACATGGAAAAGCCGTACAAGATTTGTGGCGGTTTGCAGGACAACTATTCCTGGTGCGGACCGAGCGCCAGCGTGCGCACGCAGGGCATCGCCAATGATGAATGGATCAACATCGGCGGCGGCGACGGATTCGATACCAAGCTCGATCCGAACGATCCCAACATCGTATATACGGAATCGCAGGATGGGAATCTGCTGCGGCGCGATCTGCGCACCGGCGAATCGCGTTCGCTGCGGCCGCTGGAGGAAAATGACAAGGCGCCGCGCTACCGTTTCCAATGGAATTCGCCGCTGGTGATGTCGTCGCACGATCCGAAAACGCTGTATTACGGCGGCAACCATCTGTTCAAGTCCACCGACCGCGGCGATTCTTGGGTGCGGCTCGGTCCGGATTTGACCACCGGTGTCGATCGCAATCAACTGCCGATCCTCGGCAAGGTTCCTGATAAAGACACGCTGTCGCGTCACGACGGTGTTCAAAACTATCCGTGCGCTACGACGGTCGCCGAATCTCCGGTGAAAGCGGGAGTGCTGTGGGTGGGCACCGACGACGGGAATCTGCAGGTCACTCGCGATGACGGAAAGAGCTGGAGTAATGTCGTTGGCAAGATTCCGGGGCTCAGGAAAGGCGCTTATGTCGCCAAAGTGGAAACGTCGCACCGCGATGAAGGCGCCGCTTACGTTGCCTTCGACAATCATCGCAGCGACGATTTCTCGATCTACCTCTACATGACCACCGACTTCGGCCAGTCCTGGAAGCGCATTAGCAATGGCATCGCCGAAGATGCCGGCACGCTTCACGTCGTGCGCGAAGATCCGCATAGTCCGAATCTGTTGTTTGCCGGCGCCGAGTTTGGGCTCTTTGTTTCTTTCGATCGGGGTGGCAACTGGGAGCGGATGAAGAACGGCCTGCCGACGACGCCTGTGGATGACATCGCGATCCATCCGCGCGACCGCGACTTGATTCTCGGCACGCACGGGCGTTCGATCCTAATCATGGACGACATCACGCCGCTCGAGCAGTTGAGCGACAGCGTTACGGCCAAGGATCTGCACCTGTTCGATATGCGTCCGGGCATCTCGTGGCACGTGGCGAACTATCGATCTTTCACCGGGACGCGCGAGTACATCGCGGCCAATCCGCCGTACGGCGTGATCATCAACTACCAACTGAAGAACAAGATTGAAGGCCGGAATCCCGTCCGGATTACAGTGACCGACGCGGCCGGCAACAAAGTCCGCGAGTTGAACGGACCGGGCGAGGCAGGTATCAACCGCATGGTTTGGGATCTGCGATACGAATCGCCGGCGCCCGGCGGATTGGGTGGACGCGGTGGCGGAGGAGGTGGCGCGGGAGGTGGCGCGGGAGCGGCGGCCGCAGCAGGCGCACCAGCGGAACCTGGCGCTGAGGCTGAAGCCGAAGGCGGACGCGGCGGCCGGGGCGGCGGTGGAGGAGGCGGTGGATTCGGTTTTGGCGGAGGCCGCGGCCCACTAGTGGATCCGGGCGATTATGCGATCGCGGTAGTTGCAGCCGGCAAGGATGAAACGAAAACCGTAAAAGTGGAAGAGGATCCCCGAGTGGAATTGCCGGCCGCGGATCGGACCCAGCGGCGGCAGGCGCTGGCCAAACTGTTAGCAATGGCGCACCAAGCCGAAGATGGCCGCAGAAAGATCGTTGGGCTGCGGACCTCGCTCACAACATTGACGGAGAGTTGGAAGCGGCCAGGCGCGCCGCAAGCGCCCGAGCCCGTCAAGAAGGCCGCCGACGACCTGTTGGTTAAGGTGAAAGAGGTCGCCGGGGTCTTTGAATTCGAGCGGCAAGGCCAACTCGGAGGAGCAGGTCCGCCGCTGACATTCACGCCGCAGCCGGTCAACCAGAAGATCGGACGTCTGATGGGCTCGATCGACAGTTTCTCGGCGGCGCCCACTGCGCGCCAGTTGTCTGATATTCAGGACGCTGCGGCGGAACTCGAGCCTGCGCTCGCGACGGTGAAGAAACTCACCGATGAAGATCTTCCGCGTCTCAATAGGATGATGGCGGACGCCGGCATACCTTACGTGACGGCGGGGGCGCCACCTGCGGCCGGTGGTCGCGGCGGACGATAGGAATGCGCGGGCTGTCGCTCGGTCTTGCGCTCATGCTACAAATCGTGCAAGCGCAAGACCTGGATCAACGCAAAATCGCGCGCGACGGATTCGAGTTGCACTATCGCGTGTACGGATCCGGTGCGCCGGTCTTGATCCTAGCGGGTGGCCCGGGCTTCGATTGCGATTACATGGAGCCGGTGGCGCGCGAGATTGCGAAGAATCATCGCGCCATTTTGGTGGAGCTGCGCGGAACGGGGCGGTCGATGCCGCCGGTAATCGATCGCGCCACGATCAACCTGAAGCAGACCCTTTCGGATCTGGAGCTGGTGCGGGCTGCCATCGGCGTCGAGCGCTGGTCATTACTGGGACACTCGGCCGGCGCCGTACTCGCGATGACGTACGCAACCAGTTATCCCGAGCACGTGGCGTCTTTGGTGCTGGCCAACTCCGGACCGATCCGGCGCGAATCGGCAGCGGCGGAGATGGACAATCTTCTAGTGCACCTAACCCCACAAGAGCGCGAAGAGTTCTCCAAAGTCGAGAGTCAGGACTTCGGGAAGCTATTCAAATATTTGCTTCCTGGCTATTTCTTTGACCGCGTCAACTCCGGCGCTGTGGCGAAGCTTCTGGGTCCCGAGAAATTCCATGCCGAGACCGCCAACCTCCTGGCCGCGGATATCTTTGGCGGAAGCGGCGATCTGCGCCCGGGATTGAAAGATTTCTCGCGGCCGGTCTTTATCATCGCTGGGCGCCAGGATCCCTGCGATCCGGCCATGCAGTACGAAATCCACCTGGCCCTGAAAAACTCCACGCTGCAGTTATTGAACCGCTGCGGACATTTTTCCTGGATCGAGGCGCCGACTGAGTTCTATAAGGCGTTGCGTGAGTTTCTGGCCGCTCATCCGAAAGGGTAACGGCGGGCGCTAGAGGAGCGTCTCTGAAGCAGCGCATGATTCGACGATTAGCCGTTTGTTTCAGCTTGGCCCTGCTGCTCGGTGCGCAGATACCGCTCGCGAGTTTCAATGGGACGGTGCATGGCGTGTCCAAAAAGCAAGTC
>JBGPSX010000318.1:0-5181 GCA_041490325.1 Bryobacteraceae bacterium
CTGACTGGCAAGCAGCGCCGTGACTCACCTCTTCCCGGTACCCGTTTCGACAACAACCGCATGTATCTCGATCGTTACTGGCATCAGGCCGATTTTGACGCGGTGGATCAGTTGCAGCAGATCGCAACCCGCGCCGGCCGTTCGCTCACCAGCATGGCTCTCAACTGGCTTTATCACCATACCCCGGCGGATTGCATCATTCTGGGCGCATCCAAAATCGAGCATCTGGAACAGAATCTGAAAACGCTGCAAGACGGGCCGCTCGACTCAGAAACTCTGCAGGGCTGCGACAAAGTGTGGGAGGCGTTCCGCGGCCCCAGCCCGAAATACAATCGCTGAGACGTTGGTGGCGCGAATCTCGTATAGTAGGTTTACTTATGGAAACTAAGAACGAGGGCAAGAAGAAGGCCCCGAGTAAAAAGAAGGCTGCGGAAGAGCCCGAGAAGCCACACCAGCCTGGCGTCCTCGAAACCGTTGCGAAAGCGATCGGCACTACATTAGGCGAAGTGGCAGTGAAGACGGGCGTCGTACATCCCCCCAAAAAGAAAGTCGGAAAACTTCAGCCGAAAAACAAGAAGAGGCTGCCGCGCAAGCTCAAGAAGCGCATGCAGAAGGAGAAGGCCTCCGCGAAGTGATCGGGCCGGAGCGCCGGGAATTTCCCAGCCGTGCATAGCTGGCGCCTGCCAGTAACGATTCTACTCAGCGCATTTCTATTGTTCCAAGTGCAGCCGATGATGGGCCGGTACATCCTGCCCTGGTTCGGCGGCGGCCCTGCCGTGTGGACCGTGTGCCTGTTGTTCTTTCAGGTGCTGCTACTGGCCGGATATGCGTACGCGCATTGGTTGGGTGCGCGAAAAAGCACGCGCTTCCAGGCCACCCTGCATCTCGCGTTGCTGGCTGCGTCGCTGCTGTTTCTTCCCATTCGCCCCGCAGCTTTTTGGAAGCCGGTATCCACGGCCGACCCATCCGGCCGCATCCTGCTCTTGCTGGCGGTGACCATCGGTGGACCTTATCTGCTCCTGTCGGCGACTGGCCCCCTGTTGCAGCGCTGGTTCACGTTCGGCGAGCCCGGCAAATCGCCTTGGCGGCTCTACGCGCTGTCAAACTTCGGATCGTTTCTTGCCCTGCTCAGCTATCCGTTCGCTGTAGAACCATTTTTTCGGCTTCAGACGCAGGTGTGGATGTGGTCGGTGCTCTACGTCGTATTCGCGGCTTTGTGCGGCTGGACGGCGTGGCGGATGAGCGCTGCCGCTGAACCTGTCAGCATGTCGATCGCGAATGGAGAGCGGCCCAACGTCACGACGATATTGTTCTGGCTCGGTCTCGCGACTTGCGGATCGATCCTGCTGGTCTCAACCACCAATCAGATTTCGCAGGAGATAGCAGTGAACCCGTTCCTCTGGGTTGCGCCGCTTGCGATCTATCTCCTCACCTTCATCCTGACCTTCGAAAGCGACCGATTCTATCGGCGCGCGGCGTTCGCGATCGCGGCGGGCGTTTTCGCTCAGATTGGATGCCTGGCGCCCAGCACCTCCGGCGCTTTGACCTTGCGAATGCAACTCGGTCTCTATTTGATCGTGCTATTCATCACCTGCATGCTTTGCCACGGCGAACTAGCTCGCTCTCGTCCCGAGCCTCGCTACCTCACCACGTTTTATGTAGTCATCGCCGCCGGGGGTGCGCTGGGAGGCGCTTTCGTCGCCCTGGTTGCTCCGCATGTGTTCACTGAGTTCCTCGAATATCCGATCGGACTGGCAGCGGCGTGCCTGCTTGGATTTGTAGGATGGCTGCGCACCGGCGCTTTCGCACAGTGGACCATCGGCAACTTCAGCGTCCGGTTGCCTCTCATGGCTCTGCTGTTCGGAGGCCTGGCCGCAATAGTGGGTGCAGTGACGTACACGTATCAGCCGGCCATTGCGAGCGCCCGGAATTTTTATGCATTCTGCGGGTGACGCATCGCACCGACAAGAATGGGCTGTTCCGCGAACTTCGGCACGGGCGCACACGCCACGGATTCCAGTATCGTTACGCTCCGCAGCGATCCTGGCCGACATCTTACTACGGGCCACACAGTGGCGTGGCCTCTGCATTAAACGCCATCGAGAAGCCAGATCGTCGCGTGGCGGTGGTTGGACTCGGCGCCGGCACGCTAGCCGCGTGGGGACGCCCAAGCGACACATTTCGCTTCTATGAGATCAATCCGGATGTCGAGGAAATCGCGCGCACCTGGTTTACGTTCCTGAAAGACTCCACCGCGAAGACCGAGGTTGTGCTCGGCGACGCCCGCGTTGAACTCGAACGCGAGCTATCTGAGGGGCGCACGGGTGATTTCGACCTGATTGCCGTGGACGCATTTTCGAGCGATGCGATTCCAGTCCATTTGCTCACGAAGGAATGCGCCGATATCTACCAGCGCAGGCTCGCGCCTGGCGGCCTTCTCCTACTCCATATTTCGAACCGCGCGCTCAACCTCGAGCCGGTGGCGCGAGGCATGGCCCAATATCTCGGCTGGAAACCCGTGCTCTTGATCTCCGGCGACGACAGGGACACCGGCGAAAGCAGCTCGACCTGGGTCCTGATTACGGAAAATAAAGATTTTCTCGATCGCACGGGCTTCGGAAAGCAGTCGTCACCCTGGAGAAATCGATCACCGATTCTTTGGACCGACGACTTCGCCAGCCTCTGGCACGTGCTGAATTTCTGATAAGGCCTGACGCTTGCGGTCGAAGCGCAACGGCTTGATCGCCACCGGAGCATCCACGAATCGCAACTCCGCCTGACCATCTCGCACGAGGTGAAGTTCGAGCTTGGTGGCCTGGGTCTCACCCTCATCCAAAAGCCCGAACGAAAGCGTATCGCCGTTCAAGTTGGGCCGGATGATAGGCGAAGGATCTTCCGATACGGCCGGCATCGTTTCGACGAGACTGCCCTCGCTATTCACATGAACAGCGCAACCGTAGGCAGCTCCAAAAATCCGCTCCCCGACCTGGAGCTTGATAGTGCAAACGACAGCACCCTTGTACCGAGCCTCCCAAGTGCCAGCAAACTTGCGCTGCTCTTCAGTGTCCTGCGCATTTATCGTAAATCCCAAAACCAAAGCGAGAAAGATGAATCGAGACATGCCTGCGCCATTGCACCCTCTCGACCACACCCTCGACTATGTGAAATCAACGTGGCGCACGCACTCATGCGTGCCGCGTTCACACTCGTGTGAACGCCCAGCCACACTATTTCAGCAACCCACCCAAAACCGGCAATGGCACCGCACTCTCCGCGAGCGCCGCATCATGAAAAATGGAAATCTTAAAGTCCGATTTCTTCCATTTCCTGTATTCCTCTCGCACATCCAACCACCCACGCCACCCGACAAAATACGTAGGCAACTGGCAGGATGACAACTGCGCGCGTTGTAGTTTGGCGGTCGCTTCTTCCTTCTCTTGGAAAGTATCGTTCACCATCAGATCCATCGCTTCCTGATCAGTCATATTCATCGTCTGCAATCGAATATCGAGAATCGCATTCGCGATCGCCCGCAGCAACTGCTTATACAACGTCATTCGCAGCTCCACGCTGTTGTTCATGAAGCCTTCGTCCGACATCAACTGCTGCGCATAAACCGCCCATCCCTCCACGTAGGGTCCGTTGCCAAAAACGTTGCGCAACAGCCGGCGCCACTTTGGCTCCACATTGTTGGCGATCTCCAACTGCACATAATGACCGGGAACGGCTTCGTGAATCGTGATCTGCATCATGCCGTACGTGTTGTACTCGCGCAGCTTCGAGTCAAACCGCTCCTTCGGCCAGTTGGGAGGAATGGGCGTGACCCAGTAGAAGGCGCCGAGTTGCGGCTCGAGCGCGGGCGCAGGATTGAAACCAGCCACCGAGTAGATGCCTCGCATGAACGCGGGCGTGGGGATGACTTTCAAATTGCCGCGCGTCGGCAGCGTGAGCAAATGCTTTTCGCGCACGAACCGAGTGGTCTCTTCGAGATCCTTGCCGGCTTGCTCCATGTACGTCTCGGGCGTGGCGTGCTGCTGCGCGATCTTGTCCAGCGTTTCTTTGACGGAACGCGGCGCGGCGAGCTTAGTCATTTCATCGCGAATGTTCTTCAGCGCGGCTTCGGCTTCCGTCAGTACCTGCTCCGGCGTTTTGCCGGCCGCCAGGCTCAGACGGAACTTCTTGTCGTACTTGTCCTTGCCCAACCGCCACTCGCCGGGCTTGCGAGAGAGCTGAGTCTTGAGATAGGTATTGAATTCGCGCAAAGAGGCTAGCGCGGCGGTGGCCGCCCGATCATACTCCGCTTTCAAAGCCGCGGGAGCAGCGGCGCGGAGCATCTGATCGATCATGCCGATGTTGCCGTCGTTCTCTTCCTGCGCAACGCGATTCCAGACTTCCGGCGAATCCGCCAGGTTCGCCTTGGCCTGTTCCAGCAGAGCAGGAATTTTGAAGATCCGCTGAATGATGTGCCGATAGCGCGTCTCGAGGGGCGCATATTCCAGCACGAATGGAGTGAACAACGCGTTGCCCACCAGCTCCACATAAACAGTGGGGTTGTGGCGAAAGCTTTGAATCTCGCGTAGTTCCAGCACGGCCAAGTCGATCTGGTTTTGAAGAACCTGGTAATCAGCCCGGCCTTCGGCCGAAAGCTCGTCCTGCTTGATGAGCGCCAGGCGATCGCGAAACTCGGAATAGAAGCGGCGCTGCTCCTGCATTCCCGCCAGGCCGAAATCGTCCAGCTTCTCATCCAGCCTGACGCCGTTGTGCTCGTGATAGCCGCTGGACGTCGCCGCTACTGGCGATAGGGCCAGCGAACCAAACACGAAGTCCTCAGTCAGTTTCGAAAAATCCTGCTTCTCTCCAGGCATCTTGCAACTCGTGGTGACGCAGATTACGGCAACAACCAAACAAAAGCGCGTGGCGCACGCACTCTTGCGTGCCGCGTCCCCACTCCTGGGGACGCCCGGCCGGTGGTTGAGGTGTATTGCAGACGGCTCATTAGGCAATGGCTGCACGGATCTTCTCCAGGTCATCGGCCTCGCCGAACTTGGAACCGTTGAGGCCGGGGTTGATATTGCGAAGCAGGCCGGTGAGCACGCCGCCCGCGCCCACTTCGACGAAACTCGTCACGCCTTCCGATGCAAGCACTTGAATCGATTCCGACCATCGCACCGGATTCGGCAC
>JBGPSX010000319.1:0-5165 GCA_041490325.1 Bryobacteraceae bacterium
CGGCCTTGAACAGGAACTCACAATCGAAGTCGATCGACTGCCGTCATCGAAAGTTCTCTTGAAACCCGGAAGCTTCCGGCACGCGATCATTGTTCCGGAAGCGATTCGCGACCAACCGGTCCATCTGTGTTTGCGGGCCTCACAGCATGTCAGAGGCGCCGCGATCGGGCTTACGGGCGACCACCGAAAGCTGGCGTTCCGTTTGAAATCGGTGACACTTGGCGACGTCCAGCCGGCCGACTTGGCGGAGGTCCCCGGTTCGAAATCCGATCAATCCATAACGAGTAACCGGACTTGAGGACGATTCGAACACTGCTCGACTCGCTCGCAAGTTCGAGATCGTTCGCCGTCGTGTCCATCCTGCTGCTGCAGTTGAAAGTGATTTGGGGCATCTGGAGCCGCAAGGATTTGACTACTGGCGACACCGCAAGCTATTACCTTTTGGCGCAATCCTGGCACACGAGTCACGCAGTTTCGATCGTCTGGTCCCCGTTGTACACGGCCTACTACGGCTCGTTTCTTAACCTATCGAGTGACGTGTATGCGGTCACGATCGCGCACCGGATTGTCATCATTTTTGCGTTGTGCCTCCTGGTTCTTGCATTGATGCGAAGCCTGCTGCCGCCCGTGCTCGCCTGGTTCGCTACGGCGCATTGGGTGGTGATGCCGATCAATTTCGATTCTCTATATGAAGTGCACTTGTTCTACGTGGTTCTGATTGTCATCGCATTTTTGGCCGTCCTTCACCTGCCGGGAGCGCTCGGCCGGATCAGCGGGGCCGGGCTTTTCTTCCTGTTTGCCGTGTTAATGCGCAATGAGTTGTTCGTGGTGTTCGTTCTGTTCGCGTCAATCGCGTTGGGATATGACATCCAGCGCTTCTTGCGAGATCGACCAACGGCTACTGCGCGCGTCTTTCTCGGCTACGCAGTCGCATTGCTCGCCGCGCTCCTGGTGTGTGCATTTTTCTATCAACACGCCATGGACAAGTGGCCCTCAATGAAAGCGTCGTTGTCCGGAAAACATACATTGAACGTCTGCCAAATCTATGCATTCGGTTATCAGCAGAGGCATCCGGAGTGGAAAAACTCGCCGTGGACCGACTGCCAGCCGCTGATTCTGTCAACTTTCGGCCAGCCAGAAGTCACGCTGCTCGAGGCAACCCAGCTCAATCCCAGCGCGATGACGGATCACTATTTGTGGAACCTAAAGCTGGTTCCAAGCGGCTTGCAGGTTTTGCTTTTCAACGTAATGTCCGGGCGCGTGAACCCCGATTACGTAGAGGTTCCAGTTTGGCCTATCGCCGCCATCGCGGCCAGTTGTATCCTACTCGCAATCTGGATCTGGGGAGCGGTGATATTTTTCAAGAATCCCTGCTACTGGTACCAAAAATACCTGAAGCCGAACACGTGGGGATGGATCGCAATGGCGTCGGTCGGCTCCGTCGCCGTCATCGTAATGATCGTCGAGCGCCCCAGACCGTCCTATTTGTTCACGCTCGGCCTTCTGATCGCAGCTTGGACTGGCATCAGCATCGCGATGATCACTGCACGGTGGAATTGGATCACTCAGCTACGGCCCTTGTTCCCGGCGGCGGTTGTTGGCGCGATTTTGTTGACGCCCTCTTACTATTACTATCGCTGGGAGTTCAAAGACCGGCCGGCACTGGATGTTTACCGGCATGCATCCCCGCTGCGACAACTCATCGCTGGCAACGTAGGCGTAGTCGCTCCCGTTGTGGGTCCGGAGCTGTGTTTCTATCTTTCCAGCCCGGGTCACACCTGTAACAGCGTCGAATTCGGCGCATTCCGAAACTCTTTGCCCGCCGGAGCAGATTGGAATGCCGCTCTGGCAACCCGGAACGTGCGCTTCGTCCTGGTCAATGAGAAGGTGTTATCGGACCCACCCGGATCGGCATTCGTGGCAAGCGCGAATTCTCAAGGCTGGCAGACCATCGAAGAAGACAAAACGCCGGGGAAACGCTGGGTCCTCTTAAGAAGACAATGATCACCTGTTGGACGATTTTCCAGTCACCCTGCGCCAACTTCGCGCCAGGCCTGCCAACGACATCATTGACGCCCATTCGCGCGTGAATCGAAATGGCCGCCGCGCGTTGTAGCGTAAGCCAACCGGAAGGCTGGCGAGATACTTGAACACGGATGGACGCATGGGCTCGAAGAACTGATCGCGTCCGTCCATCAGGTACGAAACGTAGGTATGGACCGGCGCGAAGGGCGCGTAGCCATAGTGTGCCCGCAGCACCTCCAGAATTTCCTTGAGCATTTGCTTGCGTTGTCCCATGGTCTTGTTGGACTGATGCATGCGCGAGGTGGCCAGCAGCGCGTCTATCTTGCGCAGCGGATACAGGCGCGCGATCCGGATCCAGAGATCGTAGTCAAACGCGTAGTGCAGATCGGGATCCATCCGGCCGGCCAGCTCGAAAGCCTCCCGCCGTAAGAACGCGGCCGGTTGGCAGATGAAGCATTCCTGGCGCAGCAGCGCGTCGTCGAAGGATTTCGCCGGATAGGGCGCGAGCGGTTGCCCGCCTTCATCGACCCAATTCGCATCGCCATAGACAACGCCGGTTGCGGGTTCCGATTCCAGATGACGGACCGCGCTTGAAATCGCCCCGGGAAGATAGGTGTCGTCGGCATTGAGGTAGGCGAAGATGCTGCCGCGCGATCGCTCGAATCCTTTATTGATCGCATCGGCGGCGCCGCTGTCGGGGCCCGAGTGGAATTCAAGACGCCCGGCGTATTTTTCGAGAATGGATAGTGTCTGATCGGTGGATCCGCCATCCATTACGATGTATTCGACGGTCGGGTAATCCTGGCTGAGGACGCTCTGGATGGTTTCTTCGAGGAACCGGCCCATGTTGAGGGTCGGAGTGACGATACTCACCAGCGGAAGCTCGGCCACGCCCTTCCATGATGCCTCAGAACGGCCTATTGACGAGTGATTGCAATATGTGATAGTGTTATCACGAATTGCGATTATGAGATTAGGCGAAAAACTTCGCTATCTCCGCCAGGTGGAAGGCACGCTGCGTGGCCTCGACCGCGAATTGACCCAGCAGGAAGTGGTTCGCGCCATCAAGAGCGAACAGAAGCAGTCCATCAGCCAGTCCTATCTATCGCAGATCGAGAGCGGGGTTCGCCCCCACCTGACCAACTCGACGCGCATGCTTTTGGCCCGATTCTTTAAAGTCCATCCCGGCTATCTGGTGGACGATCCGGAAGGTTTTCACACGGAACTGCAGTCGGATGTGCGGGGTTTCGAAGACCAATTGGATCTGTGGTTGATTGAGGGCGCGGAAAGATTCGGACGCGATCCCGGGGTTCGGCGGGCACTGCTGCACGTGGCCCGGCATGCGGATTCGCGAAAGTGTTTGCTGTTGCTCGAAGCCATCCTGGATACACCTGGCTTGGCGGACCGTCTTTTCGAAGTGCTGAAACCGGAAGCGGCAGCCAACCCGAGGAGGCAAGCCATATGAACTGGGAAGCATTTTATCTGGTCTGTTTTTTAGTGGGTTTTTTGTTTAGCGTAGTATCGCTGCTGCTTGGTTCCGGTCATCTGCACTTACCCCACAATTTGCATTTGCATCTGCCCCACGGCACGTACGCCGGAGTCCCGCATACCCACGGCGGGGCCGACAACTCGCCGGTCAACTTCGGAACCATCGCGGCATTTCTGGCCTGGTTCGGAGGCACGGGCTATTTGTTGACGCGCTATTCCGGCGTCTGGGCCGTGCTGGCGCTGGGCATCGCCGTCGTGAGCGGTCTGGGTGGAGCAGCCGCGGTGTTCTGGTTCCTGGTGAAGGTTTTGCTGGCGCACGAGCGCGATTTGGATCCGGCCGATTACGACATGATTGGCGTGCTGGGACGCGTGAGCAGCACGGTTCGCGCGGATGGCATCGGAGAAATGATTTTCTCGCAGAACGGAGTGCGCCGCGCAGCCGGCATTCGCAGTGAAGACGGGCTATTTATTGCCAAGGGTGTGGAAGTGGTGGTGACCCGATATGAAAAAGGCATCGCGTACGTCCGCCCCTGGGAAGAACTGAGTGAGTCGAAGACCTCGCTGTCTTCGGATCGATAAGGAGAAATTCGAATGCGTGTCACATCGGAAGTATTCATTATTGCTGGGCTGATGGTTCTGGCCATCCTGTTTCTGATGGCGATGTTCGCAAGGCTCTACCGCAAGGCGGGGCCCCATGAAGCCCTGGTGGTGTACGGTTTTCGAGGCACCCGCATCGTCAAGGGACAAGGCACGGTCATTTTCCCGATGATCGAGAGCTTTCAAAAACTGTCCTTGCAACTCATGTCCTTCGACGTCGCGCCGCAGCAGGATCTGTACACCAAGCAGGGCGTGGCAGTCACGGTGGAAGCCGTGGCCCAGATCAAGGTTAAGTCGGATCCGGAGTCCATCAAGACCGCCGCCGAGCAATTCCTGACCAAGAGCGATCAGGATCGCGAGGCGCTGATTCGGCTGGTAATGGAAGGTCATTTGCGAGGCATCATCGGCCAGCTTTCTGTGGAACAGATCGTCAAGGAGCCGGAGATGGTGGGCGACCGCATGCGCGGCACCTGCGCCGATGACATGAGCAAGATGGGGCTCGAAGTAATTTCATTCACCATCAAGGAAGTTCGCGACAAGAACGAATACATCTCCAACATGGGCCGCCCCGACATCGCGCGCATCAAGCGCGACGCCGATGTAGCGGCAGCCGAAGCCGAACGCGACACGACCATCAAGCGTGCGGAAGCGATGCGAGCTTCGGCAGTGGCCACAGCGCAGGCCGACCAGGAGCGCGTACTTGCGCAAACTCTGTCGGAGACCAAGCAGGCCGAGTCCACGCGCGACCTCGAGGTCAAACGCGCCATGTATCTCGAAAGCACCAAGAAGCAGCAGGCGCAGGCTGATAAAGCCTACGACATACAGACCAACATCATGCAGCAGCAAGTAGTGGCCGAGT
Source organism: Bryobacteraceae bacterium (assembly GCA_041490325.1). GTDB lineage: Bacteria > Acidobacteriota > Terriglobia > Bryobacterales > Bryobacteraceae > Palsa-89. The sequence continues at coordinate 4,970 of JBGPSX010000319.1, forward strand.
TGGTGAAGGTCCAGCAGGTGCAGAAAGAGGGCGAGATCAAGGTGCAGGAAGCCGAGATCAAGCGCCGTGAAAACGAATTGATCGCCACCGTGATGAAGCAGGCGCAAGTGGAACGCGGCCGCATCGAAACGCTGGCCTCAGCCGAAAAAATGAAGCTCACCGCCGAAGCCGAGGGCCACGCCGCCGCCATCCGCTC
>JBGPSX010000320.1:0-5121 GCA_041490325.1 Bryobacteraceae bacterium
CAAAGGCGTAAGTAACTTTTTCAAAGAACCTGTGGAGCCGTACGGTGTTCGCACTACAAAGCTACAGGAGATTGTGCGCTTCCTTTTTCGCGAAATCAAGCACTGGCCGAAGCCGCAGCGCGATGCCTTCATCGAAGAACTTTGGATGAGCGGCAAGCTGGAAGAGGGCGCCATGGTTTGCCATCTCTATCGAAGGTTCGCGAAGGAGCTCGCCGAGCCCGAGTTCGCCATGTTCGACGCTTGGCTGGATCGCTACGTCGAGAACTGGAGCCATTGCGACGGCATCGCTTCGTGGCTGCTGGCAGGCGCGATTGCGAACCGGCCTGCGTTGATCCCCAAGCTGGCGGCCTGGACCAAATCCAAGAATCGATGGAGGCGGCGCGCCGCGGCGATTTCGTTGCTCCAGGAAGCGAAACAGGGGCGCAACACGGAAAGCATTTTTGAAATCTGCGAGTTGCTGCGCGCGGATTCGGACGATCTCGTGCAGAAAGGCGTCGGCTGGTTGCTCAAAGAAACCTATCCGCGACGGCCGCGCGAGGTTCTTCGCTTTCTCGACTCGTGGCGCGCCACCGCGCCGCGACTGGCGCTCCGCATTGCGGCCGAAAAGATGACGGCCAAAGACAAGAAGTGGTTGCTGAAGAGTTAATAGAAACCGCTCCCTTTGGTCACGGCTCAGTGTCGGCGGTGGAGCATTGACAGAGCGGTTGTTCACGCGACGTAGCAGTATTTCACGCGACGTAGCAATATTCATGTAACGTAGCAATATTCATGTAACGTAGCAATATTCACACAACGAATCAGTGCCACTAACAGAGCCGTGACCAAAGGGAGCGGACCAAAGGCTACTTACACCTTGATTTCAGTGATTCGCAACCGCTGGCCTTGCGTAGCTGTCAACATTTCGCGCACCGTCTTGCCGTCGACCGGGTGGCGAAGGTCGGGAGCGAGTTCGCCCAGCGGCTCCAGAACGAAGCGTCGCTGTGCCAGACGTGGATGCGGTATCGCGAGCTTTGGCGTATCCACGACGGCACGCCCGTAAAAGAGAATGTCGATGTCGATCGTCCGCGGACCCTTGGGCGTCAGGCGCTCGCGGCCCATGTCGCGCTCGATCTTTTGCGTCCAGGCCAGCAACTGCATCGGGAAAAACTCGGTCTCAATCTCGACCACAAGATTCAAGAACCAGGGCTGATCGTGCATATCCTGCGGCTCAGTTTCGTACACGGAGGACTTGCGCAGGACACGGACCTCGATGGTCTCCAGTCTGCGGAGCGCTTCGCGAAGATGCTCTTCGCGTTCACCCATGTTCGAACCGAGGGAAAGGTAGACGATTTTCAAGGCCAGTTTTCAAAATAAGGGGCTTTGCACTCCGCTGCGCATCCTGCGTGGAATCTGAAAATAGTCAAAGGCACGATCGGTACCCACACGCCCGCGCGGCGTCCGATCGATAAAGCCGAGTTGCATCAGGTACGGTTCATAGACTTCTTCGATGGTGTCGGCTTCTTCATCGATCGAAGCAGCGATGGTGTTTACGCCCACCGGACCGCCGCTATATTTTTCAAGCAGGGTCAGCATGATCTTCTGGTCGATCTCGTCCAGGCCGAAGCGGTCCACTTCCAGAAGATCGAGCGCACTGGTGGCGACTCCCAGATCGACATGGCCGCCGGCGCGGACCTGCGCGTAGTCTCGAACGCGGCGCAGCAGCCGGTTCGCGATGCGCGGCGTGCCTCGGCTGCGGCGAGCGATCTCATCAGCGCCGTCGGCGTCCACCGTGACACCGAGCAAATCAGCAGATCGAAGTACGATGGCCTTCAACTCGCCGACGCCGTAGTGATTGAGCCGCAGCACCAGGCCGAACCGGCCTCTGAGGGGTGCGCTGACCAGTCCCTGACGCGTGGTCGCGCCGATGGCGGTGAAGTGCGGAATCGTCATGGAGTGCGTGCGCGCGCCCGGCCCGGTTCCAATCAGGATGTCCATGCGGAAATCTTCGAGCGCCGCGTACAGGATCTCTTCGACGTCCGGAAGCAGGCGGTGAATTTCATCGATGAAGAAAACTTGGCGCGATCGGATGTTGGTCAGGACGCCCGTTAGGTCGAGCTTCTTTTGGAGAATTGGCCCGGAGGTTTGCTCGAAACCGACGCCAAGTTCGCCCGCGATGATGGTGGCGAGCGTGGTCTTGCCCAAGCCCGGTGGGCCGTACAGAAGAACGTGATCCATGGCCTCGCCACGGCCCTTGGCGGCTTCGATGGCGATGGAAAGATTCTCTTTCAGCTTGGCCTGTCCGGTGAAATCGGCCAGCTTGGTGGGGCGCAGCGCGGCTTCGAACTGCCGCTCGCCTTCGAGCGCCGCCGGCGAAGCGATTCCCATCTCACGCATGTGGTCCTAGATTAGCAGGAGCAGCTGCGCTGGCCACATGTGCTAACGAACTAATTCGAGCGACTTGCGAAATAGCGGTTCAAACTCCATTGGCGCGCCCGCGCTCTTGGCTCTTCGCACGGCTGCCTCGGCCGAGGCGCGATTGCAGCCGAGATTCAGCAATGCCGACATTACATCCTGTTCGATGACGCTGAGGCTCGGCACTGGCTTGTCGGTTAGGCCGGGCACGTCACCCGAGCCGACGCCATCGAGCTTGTCTTTCAGCTCCAGCACCATGCGCTCGGCGGTTTTTCTTCCCACTCCCGGAATTCGAACCAGTTGATCCACGAAGCCGTTGCGGATCGCCGGTATCAGGTCGGAAGTCGCCATGCCCGACAGCACCTTCACGGCTAGCGATGGTCCAATGCCGCTGACGGAGATTAGCTTTTCGAAGATCGTCTTTTCTTCGGAGGTATAAAACCCGAACAGGGCGAGAGCATCCTCGCGGACGTGGGTGTGGATGCGAAGCCGGACTTCGGCGCCAGTCTCGGGAAGGGCCGAGAACGTCGAGATTGGAATCACGACATCGTAGCCGACGCCGCCCGTTTCGACGATGACCTGATTCGGATGTTTTTCGAGCAGCTTGCCGCGCAGGAACGCAATCATCGGCCGGCTGCTTCCTGAACTCGGCGAAGCAGTCTGAAACCGGATCCTGTCCATTCGAAATAGTGCGTACCGCAGTTTTCTCCCCCTGGACAGCCATTGACGACAAGTAGTCGGCTGTCAACTTGATGATGAAAACCTGCGGTCTCGATTGATATGCCGAGAAAAAATGTGAATCCACCAGGCAGACCGCCAAAGGGTCCGGGGTAGACTTCTCCCGACTGAACATCGATGACGTTCAGCTGCGCACAATCCGACCCACATCCCCATACGGCCACCGCATAGTGTCCCGCGAAATTTGGGCCCTTCTCCGCAGCCTCACGAATCCGCGTTCGAAACATGCGCTGCCCGGCCGTTTTCAAAACCGGCGCCGCAGGCTTGCCACGGTAAATCTCGCTGACCTTGAATTGGCCGAACTTCGGCAAATCCGCCGCTTGCGCGAACAGCCACACCAATAAGAGCACTGACTATTCGTAACGCAAAGCGCGAATCGGGTCAACTTGCGAGGCGCGGCGCGCCGGGATATAGCAGGCTGCCATGGTCACGACGATCAGTGCTATTGGAACGATAACCAGCACTACAGGACTAGGCGTTCCCAGGCCAACCAGACCGACTGCGAGGACCTTGCGAACACCCAGGCTGGCCACGAATCCAATGGCGATGCCGATGATCGAGAGCACGAAGCCATGCCGCAGCACCATGCTGAGAACGTCAGGCCGGCGAGCGCCCAGCGCCATGCGGATGCCGATCTCTTGCGTGCGCCGCGCCACTGAGTAAGCGATTAATCCGTAAAGGCCGATGAGAGCCAGCGTGAGACCCAGCAGGCCCATCGCTCCGACCAGTTCGGCAATCATGAGCGGAACCGCGACCGCGCGCTGCTGATAGAAATTCGAAAGCGTGCGCGCGTTGTAGATCGGCATGTTCGCGTCGAGCGAGCGAACCACGTCGCGGAGCGGTGTCGCGATTTGAGCAGGGTCGCCTTGCGTTTCTACTAGCAGCGTCATGCGTGTGCTTCGATCCTGCGAATACGGCAGATAGACATACGGCAAAGGACCCTCGGAGATAAACAGGTACCTTCCGGTCTTCGCGACGCCTACCACTTGCACCATCGGACCCTTGGGATCGTTCAGACGGATGAGCTTGCCGATCGCTTCCTGGTTGGGCCAAATCTTGGCCGCGAACGCTTCATTCACAATCGCGATGCGGGGAGAATCGACTTTGTCCGCGGCCGTGAACGCGCGGCCGCGAAGAATCGGCGTCTTCATCAGGTCGAAATAGTGTTCATCCACCGTGTTGCCGAACACAGTCAGCGTCTCTCGACCCTTGGGCAGCTGGTAGCCTTCAGGAATCAGCGTGCGCGTCGATTGATTCGGCGACATGGGAATTGCCTGCGAGAGCGAAACCCCGCGGACTCCCGGCAGAGCGCCGGCGCGATCGACGATGTTGCGGAAGAATTCTCGCGATTTGTCGGGCGTGTATTGCACCAGCGCAGTGTCGAACTCCATCATCATGACGTGATCCGTGCGGAAACCCGGGTTGAGCACCAGCGCTTTCTGGAAACCATCCAGCAGCATTCCGGCGGCGACCAGCAAGATGACGGAGAGCGCCACTTGCCCAATCACCAGCGTGTTGCGTCCGATGGTGCGTCGACGCGCGCTCGATGAGAGTCCACCGGACTTGAGCGCCGAGATGACGTCCGTCTTGGTCGCTTGCCAAGCAGGAACCGTCCCAAAGAAGAGCGCGCTCGCCATCGCTGCGAATAAGCTAAACAGCAATACGCGCCCGTCCAGTTGCACGCCGATGACAATCGGAAGATCGCTGGGAACCCGGATGTTCTGTAGGAAGCGGACGCCGAAGTACGCGAGGCCCAAACCGAGCAGACCGCCGAAGAGAGCCAGGATCACACTCTCGGTTAGAAGCTGCCGCAGGAGCCGCAGACGGCTGACGCCGATGGCCAGGCGAATAGCAATTTCACGGGAGCGGGAACGGGCCCGCGCCAGCATGAGATTCGCCACGTTCGCGCAAGCGATCAGGAGCACGAGTCCGACCAGTGCCATCAGGGTCGCGACCAGCGCCGCGTCGTAGGGGTCCTGCTGTAAACGGTCC
>JBGPSX010000321.1:0-5092 GCA_041490325.1 Bryobacteraceae bacterium
CACCAGGAAATCTGCTTCCGCGTTGCCGGTGTACTGCCCGTTGAAGCCGATTTGTCCCGCTGCGCCGTCGCTCGTGACGGCCGGAATGTAGTTGTTGCGATAGCGGATGGCCTGGAATCCGAACTTCATGTTGTGCGCGCCTTTGGTGAAGACCAGCGTGTCCTCGGCTTGAATCGCCGTCTGGTGAAAAATCTCGGGCGAGTTCACGGTGCCGAACGCGAAGGGTCCATTCTGGACGCCGCCGATCGGCGCGCCGGAGAAAGACAAGCCCGGCAGAAACGGCGTGGGCTGCCCGGCAATCAATCCGGCGCCCGCATTTGTAGTCGCTTCCTGCGCGTTGGCTTCGGCTGGGAAATAATTGACGCCGGCGCGAAATTGATTCACCAGCCTGGGGCTCAGCACTCTGGTGTAGTCGATCACGCCATTCCACAACGGGAAGCTATTAGAAGTGTTGTAGAGCAGCGGCTGGCTGTTGATGGTCGGATTCAGCACGTGCTGCTGGGAGTAGCGCACGGACACGCGATCCTTGTCCGTAACCACGTAGTCCACCTTCGCGTCTCCCTGATCGCCGTTGATGTAGGTGTGCTGTGAGTTGGGCGCGTTGTTCAACAAACCAGGCAGCGTGGCTTTGGGCAGGACGCCGATGATTTTCAGCGCCGTCGGGCTGAGTCCCGTAATGCAAGGCGCGGAGCCCATCTTCTGTGCGCCACTGCAAATCGCAGCCTTGGTCAGATCGGCGGGCATCGCAACTGTGGTGCCCGGATAATGCAGGGCGATATCGCCGATATCGGAAAGATTCGCATTGCGCTGCTGATCGGAGAAAGTGTTGACTGTGCCGGGCGTCGCCGGAGTATCGAATCGCGAGCCCTGGTAGTCCACGAAGAAGAATAATTTATTGCGCTTGATCGGACCGCCGAACGTCCCGCCAAATTCGTTCCAGCGCAGATTAGGCGGCGCGCTATTGACCGATTTGTCCAGGCTGAAGTTCCGCGACCATTCGTTGGCGTTGAAAAAATCGTTGCGCAGAAATTCAAACAGATTTCCGTGGAACTGGTTCGTCCCTGATTTCAAACTGACGCTGATGACGCCGCCGAGGAATTGCCCATACTCGGCGCTCGGGTTGTTGGTGACAACATTGAATTCCTGAATCGCGTCGACGTTTGGCGAGTAAGCCACGTTATTGTCGACGAACTCGATGTTCTCCATGCCGTCCAGCAAATAATAAGTCGCCTGCTCGCGATTTCCATTGATGTACGGGCGGCCGGAGTTGAAAGTCGCTTGCCCGGTGTTGAAGGAGGCGGGGCTGGTGGTCACCGTTCCAGGCATGAGCAGCGCCAATTGGTTGTAGTTGCGGGTTTCAAGTGGCAGACTTGCGATGGCTTGCGCCTGCATCACGGTGCTCAGCTCGGTCCGCTCGGTTTGGAGCAGCGGCGCGGCGGAGGTCACTTCCAACGTTTGGGTCACCTGGCCGACTTGTAACTGAAAGTCAATTTTCGCCACTTGATCGATCACCAGTTGCAGCGAGCGCTGAAGCGCGCCTTGGAAGCCGCTGGCGGTGACCTTCAGCTCGTAGTTGCCGATGGGCAGTCGCGGCAGGCTGTAGTAGCCAGCGTCGTTAGTCTTGGTGGGCCAGTTTGTGCCGCGATCCAGATCCTTCGCGGTCACGACGGCGGAGGGAACCGCGGCGCCGGATTGATCGGTGACCTGCCCGTTAATGGCCGCCGTCGGCCCCTGGCTCCAGCCGATGCCTGTCGCCAGCGCGAGACACAACATCGTGCCTAGCAGAATTCGTGTGAAAGTAGATTTCATCGCTAACTCCTTCCAAAGCCTCTGTGGATTCCGGTAGGGCGCAACAGTACGGCCTTGCTGTTTCCGTCATGCTGCGCCCGATTACTCATCCTGTCTAGTTCCGAACAGTTGTCGTCTTGTTACGAATGCGTTCACTACAAATCGAACGTGCGCGCATTCAATGACTTCCGGTCTGCGCCGCGGGGCGCGACAACGCTTCCAGCAGAACGCGAACCGGCCGCACCGCGGCGAGCACAACCTCTGCCTTCGGCTGCTCGATCCGATTCAATTCCGCGATCTGTTGCCGCAGCCACTCCCCCGGAGCCTTTTCTCCCGATTCCAAATATTGGAGAGCGCGCAAACCGATCTGGCCCGTGCGTGAAAGGTCCTCCGAGAGCGGCCTGACTTCCTGAAGCAGGAAGCTGGAGGCAAGCAGAGGGCGCAGGCGGGCGTCATTCAAGTTCCATTCGTTAAACACCAGCCGGGCTTCAACGGCCTCCGCTGGATGCTGGCCCGGATCGCCCAACCAGCGCGTAATGTTCTCTGTCAAACAGCGAACGCTTTCGCTCTCTGGCCGCGCGGCATCCACCAGACGATTCAACGGCACAACCACGCTATACTTGCGGGCTTCCTGCCGAATTCCTATTCCCTGGGCTTCGACGGTGTCGGCCAGAACCCGCAGAGCCGGCGTGGGAGCGCCGCCCGACAAACGATCCAGCATGCGCGCGTATTCGGATCGATGCTTCACTCCGGTCCAGTCCAGCCATCGGCTAACCAATTCCATACGGCGGTACATGGAGTCGATGTTGGTGGTTTCTCGCGGCGACCACAGTCTCTCGGCGATGGCGGCCAACCGGGGCCAGAGCCTGGAGTCGACGGTCTCCTCCGTTGCATACTCGTTCCACATGCAGGCTTCGCCCCCCACCACCAGCGCGGCTTCCTGGGCATTGAGCTCGGCGGCTTCGGCGCCCAGCGGATCGATCTGGTAGTGAAATGAGGTGCGTTCAATGTGATCGAGATAGTAACCGTATGACAGAATTCCGCGATAGCCTTTGCGCGCGGCGTCCCGCAGCGACTTCTGCCCACGCCAGGATTGAATCATGACGTTGGTTGAGACCCCCGGCTGCAGGACTTCGTCCCAACCGATCATCTTCTTGCCGTGCTTTTCGACCAGCGCATAAACGCGTTGGTTGAAGTAACCATGCAATTCTTCGCTGGTCTTGAATCCGTGTTTCGCTGAGAACGCTTGAATCGCGGCATTGTGTTTCCATTGCGCATCCAGCACTTCGTCGCCGCCGACGTGGAAATAAGGATCGGGAAAGAGACCTGCCATTTCACCGATCAGTGCGTCCAGGAATGCATAGACCTCTTCGCGAGTTGGATCCAGCGTCGGCTCGAAGATCCCCCATTTGCGCTCGATTTGATACGGACCGGGCGCGCTGGCGAGTTCGGGATAGCCGACGAACCAGCACGTCGTGTGGCCGGGAACATCAAGCTCCGGGATGACGCGGATGCCGCGATCTCGCGCGTAGGCGACAATGTGCCGCACTTCCGCCTGAGAGTAGAAATGGCCGTCGGACCCAAGCTGATGGAGCTTAGGGAACAGCTTGCTCTCGACGCGGAAGCCCTGGTCGTCGGAGAGATGCCAGTGAAATACGTTCAGCTTCACCGCGGCCATGGCGTCGAGATTGCGCTCGATTACTGGTAGCGGCATCCAATGGCGGGCGGTATCCAGCATCAACCCGCGCCAGGGGAAACGAGGACGGTCTTCGATACGAAGCGCGGGGACGACGAACGAATCCGCGCCGGGCGCGATCAGTTGCGAAAACGTCTCCAGACCGCGCAGAGCCCCAGTTACAGTTGGAGCAGTAAGATGCGCCGCCGCTGGTGTGACATCGAGTTGATAGGACTCGTCTTCGCCGAGCGTGGGCAGCGCGGGACCCGAGGCGCGGCACTCAACCGTGAGCGAAGGCGCGCCGCCACCGCTGATTGGGATGCCGGTCTCGCGCGACATTCTCTTGACGAAGCGCGCCACTCCGTCCACAAGACGCTGATCGCTACACCCGGCGACGCGTACCGAAAAACTCCCGTCGATTTTGAGCGTACCCTCGCTCTGGACGACGCGCTGCGGCAGAGGCATCAGCGCGAGTTGACCCGCGCCAGCCAAGCCCCCTGACAACACGCACAGGACGAGCCATCTACAAAACACGTCCCCACGAGTGGAGACGCAGCACGCAAGAGTGCGTGCGCCACGGTGGCGCGAACACTCGTGTTTGCCGCGTTCACACTCTCTCGAAAACAGCAGGTAAGTTGTCGACCCGGCGTGGCGCACGCACTCTTGCGTGCCGCGTTCACAATCGTGTGAACGCATGGCGTTTTCATTCTCTGTTGTGGGTCCCCGACCCTTGGCATACTCATGCGAACGCCTGGTACTAACGTGGAAACATTTCATCCAATTCTCCAGCCGGCGGACGCCGGCCGTATTCACACAGCTCAAACGCCTCAGCGTGTTCAATCGTCCGCGCACGCTCGCTTCCATATCGCTTTTGAAGCGCCGCCTGCACACCCCCGCAGGGCACCCGAGTCCACACGTCGCTCAGCCATCGACGGCGCTCGGCCGCGTCAACAGGCACTTCATCCGCACGGCCATCCACCCAGGGCAGCCACTCGTAAACTTGCGAAGCATGCGCGTCCAAGGTGTCGATTTTTCTCTCCCAGACCTCGTCGATGTCCACCGCAACATCGGCCGTAAACGGCGCCGGCTTCCGAAAATGGTCTTCGAGGTACAGGTACACCGGGTTGCGAACCAGCGCGGGAACATCCCGGCACACGTTTGGCACAACCACCAGATAGGCCGAATCCTGGACCAATTGACTGGTGTAGCGATGATCGGGATGATAGTCGTAAGGCCGATGCGTCAGAACGATGTCCGCGTTCCAGCGGCGGATCTGGCGCACGATTTCCCAGCGTGTTTCAATGTCCGGGACAAGTTCGCCGTCATGGTTTTGTAAAACCTCAGTAGCCGCAATGCCCAACCGCAGCGCGGCCTCTTCAGATTCGTGCGCGCGCCGCAGAGCCAGTTCAGGGCCCCGCAAGACAGCGTGTCCCGCGTCGCCATTTGTCAGTGCGAGAAACTTGACCGCGTGGCCCAGATCCGCGAACTTCGCCGCCGTGCCTCCGAAATGGATTTCGCAATCGTCCGGGTGCGCCCCGATGCACAGGATTCTCAGTTGGGTAGAGTGATCGGGCACGTGACGCAATGTTGGCCGCATTCCGAGCGCGCTGTCCAGTTCGGAACGGTTGC
>JBGPSX010000322.1:0-5036 GCA_041490325.1 Bryobacteraceae bacterium
CAAATAGCAGCGGCGTGGTGAGTTCATACTTCATGCCTGCCAGCACGGGATGAAATCCGAGCAGCACGGTTCTGACTTTGCCCGGTCTGGCTACGATGACCGCGCCCGCGTCCGTTTCGGCGATTGCAATATCATCACCGTCCACGCGGAACACTTCGGTGCGCGCCAGCTCCAGATCTTTGGCTCGCAGACCCATTCCCAACGGATGATCCAGACGCCAGCGTTTGAGCTTCACCTGCTTCTGAGTGCTGATGACTGCAACCGGCGAACGGCCGGCCGGTGGCTCCATCCAGATGCTGTCCGTTACAGGTGGCGCCGGCGGACTGAAGCGATCCAGCAGCACGATGCCGCCGCGGATGTTTGAGTCATAGCTCGAGACCGGCTGAAACGTTGCCTGCACACCAGAGATTGCGGTGAAGACCGGACGTAGGAGCTCGGGTTCGTTCGAGTAGACCATCACGGGAACAAGCTTCCGCGCGGGCAGTTCGAGCACGGCACGATCATCCTGCGGGAAAGCGTCCTGGGTCAGCAATCGGGCTTCCAGCCATCCAGCCGCGCGCGTCCGGAAGTGAAACGTCGCGGTCTCCTCCGCCCCGGCGTTCAGTTCAAAGCGCCGCGTTCCAATGGGCGAGCCGCCGAATTGCACTCCCAGCGGAACGGATCGCCGGTTGGCTCCGTAGTTCTTCACGGCCACGAAAACATCCCAGACATCGGCGTCCGTCAGCGATCTTTGGACACTGACCTTGCGCAAGCCGCAGTGTTCGGCCGGGCCAGTGATCGAAATCATCCGCAGGTTCGCGGGGGCAGGCGCCGAGGAAGCGTCCTCGCCAGGAATCCGCGCTGCGCCAACAAATACGATTTCACCGGCATTTTGGGAGTGCACCCGCTGAGCTTGTTCGGCAAATTGAAGCGCCGCCTCGATATTCAGTTGTCCGCCGCCTGGCTGAGTTTGATCGATCGCTTGCTGGATCTTGGCGCGATCGGAGTCGAACAGCGTCGCGGGAGTCGCGAGCACGTCGGCGCGCAACACCATGACACGGTCGCTGGATGGAAGTATCTTGACGTAGTTGCGGGCGGCCGCGCGCGCCTGGTCGATCAATCTTCCCGGCCCTGCCCGGCCGCCCATCCAGGCCGAAGTGTCGAGTATGAGGACGTGATCGCGAGCTGAACGCGCCGGTGAACCTAGCCGAAGCTGCGCGATCGCGAGCAGCAGCAACAGCAAACTGAGAAGTTGCAGCACCAGCGACCAAGGCTGCTGTAACTTCCGGCGGTGCTTTAGAACAGGGGGCTTCTCTGAGACCGCGAAGAATCGCAGGGTCGCAACCGTGTGCTTCTTTCGAAGACGATCCAGCAGGTACAGCGCCACCACCAAACCCGAGGCCGAGCCCAGGAGCGCTACAAACTCCGGTAATGACAGATTGAGAAAAAACATCCTACTCGACGCCGCCGGCGCGCGCCAACGGACCGAATACTGCCTCCTCGATTGTAGTGGCTGTCGAGAGCCCGACGTAACGTCCGCTGTTCCGCAACCCGATGCGCTGGATGCTCTTCGCGTAATCGTCGAATGCTTGCGCATAGTTTCGACGCGCCGCGTCATCGAAACCAATTTCGAGCATCGAACCGCTCTCAGCGTCAGTCAGGTCGAGCTGGCCGTCCCAGGGCGGCTCACGGTCCTCGTCGGCCCAGACATGCACCAGCATGAGCTCGTGACCGAAGTCCGCCAAAAACTGGAGAGGCCGTTCGCAACCCGCCTCATCCAGAAAATCGGAAATGATGATCAGCAAACCCCTCTGCGGATACTTCGAAATGAACTCGCGGGCTACCTTGAAATAGTCGGTTTGACCGCCAGGCTTCAGGTCCTGAAGAAAATTCACGGCCGGAATGAACCGATGCCGGCCGCCGCCGCTCAAAAACGAGTCGCCTAGAGTCTGAGCAAAGGGCTGAATGCAGATTGTATCCAGCCGCACCAAGCCCACGTAGCAAAGTGCGGCCGCAAGCTTACGAGCGTAATCGAACTTGGAGACGCTGCCGGTGGTCATGGAGTTGCTGCAATCCAGCAACAACCGAACCGGGATGCGCGGCTCCACCTGAAACATCTTCAAGAACAGCTTCTCCAGGCGTAGATAGGCGCGCCAATTGACGGCCCGTAAATCATCGCCGTGATGGAATTGCCGATGATCGAGAAACTCCTGGCCGGGTCCGGAGAAATGTGAGATGTTATGCCCGCCCACCAAGCCGGGAAATGACTTCTGCCAGCTAATCGCCAGCCGCTCGAGCTTAGCGAGGAAAGCGCTGTCGATCAGAGGCGTCGGTTTCACTGCGTTACGGCCGAAGTGATGCTCGCGAGGATCTGAGTGAGAATTGTTTCAGGAGTTTGGCCGTCTGCGTGGGCATCGAAATTCAAAATGATGCGGTGGCGCAGGACGGCTGGCGCGATTTCCCGGACATCGTCGATGCTGAGATTCAGGCGCCCGCGCATCAGCGCCAGAACACGCCCGCACTCCACCAGAGCCTGCGCGCCGCGAGGGGAGCTGCCGTAGCGAATGTATTTTGTCGCCAGGTCGTGAGCATAAGAAGTTCCGGGTTGCGTGGCCATGACCAGGTCGATCGCGAATTCCTGAACATGCTCCGCCACCAGAACCTCGCGGCAGGCCCCTTTCAATTGCATGATTGCAGCGCGATCTACCACCTGTTCCAACGCAGTTTCGTCGGGATGAATGGTTCGCTCGACGATCCGATTCAGGTCAGCCCGCGACGGATACAGCACTAGAATCTTCATCAGGAAGCGGTCGAGCTGCGCCTCGGGCAGCGGATACGTGCCTTCCATCTCGATGGGATTCTGCGTCGCCATTACCAGGAACGGCGCCTCCAGCTCATGCGTGGTGGTGCCACTGGTGACGGTGCGTTCCTGCATGGCTTCGAGCAAAGCAGATTGCGTCTTGGGTGTGGCGCGATTGATTTCATCCGCAAGCACGAGATTGGAGAAGATCGGTCCGGGCTGGAAGCGCAAAGCCTTCGCGCCGCGATCATCGGCTTCAATGATCATGCTTCCGACAATGTCGGCGGGCATTAGATCAGGCGTGAACTGAATGCGCGAGTACTTCAGGTGCAGCACTCGGCCGAGTGTCCGTAGCAACGTGGTCTTTCCGAGACCCGGCACTCCTTCGAGTAGCACGTGGCCCCCGGCTAGCAGACAGATGAGAACTCCGTCGACCACATGTTGCTGGCCGACGATGACCTTGGCGATTTCTTGACGCACCATATCGAGGTGACCGGTGGCAAGTTGAAGAGTAGAGTCGGAACGCACCTTTATATTCTAACGGTGAAGGCGCCGCTTTGGCCGGGCTAGAATGCCGCGGCGGTACTATAACACCAGAGGGCATGTCGTCCACCGATTCCGCGCAGCAGCGTCTCACCGATCTTCGCAACGGATTGCTTGGCTTGCACAAGACCTTGCTCGAATCGGAACGCGCTACTTATGAGCGCGATATCGCCCGCATCACATCCAGCGGCGAGTATCTGAATCTCGTCCTGACCGATCCCTGGTTTGCCTGGCTGCGCGAGTTGTCGCAACTGATAGTACTTATCGATGAAACTCTGGATGCCAAGGAGCCGCCCAACGGCATCGAAGCTGACCGGCTTATCGCGCAAGCCCGTGATCTGGTGGCGCCGAACGAAAACGGACAAGGCTTCGAGCGGCGCTATTTCGAAGCGATGCAGCGCGATCCGGACGCCGTTCTGGCGCATGCCAAAGCCCGCAAACTGCTCGCGTCCTTGGGTTGACTGATCTGTTGACAAAGTTATTCGGCCGGGTCGTTCTTGCGGCTGAGCTCTTCAGAAAGAATGATGGCTTCCGCCAGTTCTTTCATCGGGCGGCGCAGCCGGCGGCTTTCGTTGCGCAAACGCAAATACGCATCTTCTTCGCTCAGCTTGTAGCGTTGCTGCATGATTCCCTTGGCGCGCTCAACCACCTTGCGGGTTTCGAGCTGACGCTTCATCTCCTGCGTCTCTTCCAGCAGGCGAGCATTCGCATCGGCCAGTAACGATTTGGAAATCACGCCGCCCATTTGTTCGCCAACGAACGTCAACAGCGAGATTTCCTCCGCCGTATGATCATGCTCTTCGCGATGATGCACGTTGATGACGCCGATCAGGTCGCCGCCGCTCACGAGCGGCACCGAGAGAAAGGCTTCGTAGGTGTCTTCGATCAATACTTGGAATCGCTTGAAGCGTGCGTCCGCGGCCGCGTTCGATGCCAGCGCCACCACGGATTGATGCTCAGCCACCCAACCAGTGACGCCTTCGCCCATCCGCATCCGGAGATTCCCAAGCGCTGCGGCGTGAGGAACCTGAGAAGCACGCAAGACAATCTCATCGGTCTCGCGCTCCAGCAGGTACACCAGGCATGCATCGCAGCCGGTCACCTGCGCAGTGAGTCCGATGATCTCGCCCAGCATCTCGTCGAGCGACAGCTCAGAGCTTACGATGCCGCTGATCCGATGTAGCAGTCCGATTTGTGAAGCCGGGGGTTCCATAACGTGAAGGGTCGCCATAACCAAGCGTAGGGCTTGCGTTCGCGATGGGTCCAATCGAAAATTCCTATGGGCCCCATGGCAACCGTTCTTATTACCGAACTCGTTGACCGCGCTGTAGTTTATTTCTTGAGGCGCTAGTACTAAGGAATCTAGGAATTGTTTCAAGCGGATTAAGGTCTAACTTCTGCTAGCATGTGGAAAAGGCAAAATCACATGACACGGGTTGCGCTCCTCGCTGTCGCGTATCTTTTTTTCCTTTATCCTTTATCCTCGATACACGGCCAGGATGCCGCTTTCGATTTACGAAAAGTCGTCAAAGATATTTCCGCAAAGTGCGATGGCGCGAAGCAATATGCGTTCGAAGGCGAATTGCAATTGGCCGGACAGCAGGGTTCCGCGCAAGCCCGGATCCTGGCCAGCGCCAAAGTGAAGTTAGCGGTCTCGCAGCCCGGCAAATACCTGCTGCAAATTGATGCAGTGGACAAAGGTGAGTATCTGCTG
>JBGPSX010000323.1:0-5024 GCA_041490325.1 Bryobacteraceae bacterium
AACTCTCCTAGTTGCGGCTCAGAGCGTGATTCAGTCCGCTCCCACTTATCGTGTCGAGCGGGAGCCTGCTTCCGGCGGCGCCGAGCTCGTCACTGTCTTCGGACGCGTATACGATTCCGGCTACGATGCAGAGAGCCGCGAAGTTCCATTGCTCAGTGTGCTGCGCGATACGCTCGGCGATACGGATCCTGAAAACGACCGGCTGCGCTACGTTTGGATACTGACTCGCACCCGGCCCACTCCGCTGCAACGCGCGGCGTCGGCTGTATCGTTCGTGCGATTTCGTACCGGAAGCAAACAGAATGCCAACCGTGTTCCCTCGCCGGCGCTGGATCTGGCCTCGCCTGCAAAGTCGGTGTGGCCTAATCTCTTCAGCAATGCAGTTCAATCGCTGCGTCTCGATCCGTTGGGCGCAACCGTCCGCACTTCGACGCGCAGCTATCGAGCTGATTCGAGCGATTATCGGCGTATCCATCTCTATCAGGCGCTGAGTGCTCTGGAAGGATTGGAGCAAACGCCGGAGTTGGAAAATGTGTTCCCAGCCGAACAACTGCGCGAAGTCCACTCCCGGCTGAGCCTTTCCGACCGTACCTTCGGCGGTCTGGTGCGGCGTCAGAGTGTTTCCAAATTCTACGACAAGGACGCCGGCCGGATTCAGGAAATGCGCGGCCACAATTGGGAGCTGCTGCGGCAGCGCGCTGAATACTGCGGCTTGTATTTCGAGCCGCTCGAGCTGCCCGGCGGAGGCCCTGCCGAAGCGTTGTTGTGGATAGCGCGCAGTGATTTGGAGCAGCGCAAACAGGGACGCTTCGAGCGGCAGTTCCTGAACATCGCCAATCCCTGGACCGACGGCCGCTTGCTGCGCTGGAGCGGTTATACTCAGGTGCGCTATTTCGACCAGGAGAATCGGCTGGCGCCCGAAGGTACGCCCGGCGCTCGCGAGGTCGAGATGATTCCGCTCGCGCTCTACAGTCTCGATTACCCGCGGGTTCCGCTGCTGCTGGTCGATTTTCGAAACACT
Organism: Bryobacteraceae bacterium; assembly: GCA_041490325.1. Lineage (GTDB taxonomy): Bacteria > Acidobacteriota > Terriglobia > Bryobacterales > Bryobacteraceae > Palsa-89. Next base: position 1,022 of record JBGPSX010000323.1, read on the forward strand.
TTTACGCCCAAAAGGCGTGAGCTGGTTCAGCACGGCGCCAATGCGATCCTGACCGGCGTGTTGGGCATCACGCGCTTCGGCAACTTGACCTACTTGGCCGCCGATTCCACTTGGAACTTCGTGCGCCGCCGGCGAGGAGTCGCGGTCGATCGCGCGGCGCGGCTACGAGCTTATTCGGAGGCGCGAGCATTTCTGGCGGTCGACAGCAGGCTCGATCCGAAGCTGAAGACCGAGCTCACTCGCCGCCTGGATCATCTGGCGGTGAACCCGCTCGAAAACAATCTCGCCACCGAAGCCAAGGTCGCCAGAGAGCAGTATGCAGCCCTTTTGCAGTACGCCGGATCGCCCCAGGGCCTGGCCGCCAAACTCGAGCGGGACCGCCGCAAGGAACTGGATTCTTACACGCGTTCGAGAGCCATGCGGCTGCTGGCTGGCCTGGGACGATTGCTCGGGTCTCCGAAGCCGGTCGAAAAGGCCGACCCGATCCTGCTCGCGCAACTCGATTCGCGCCGCCGCGCCGCCAGCCGGATTGGTTCGCTCGAAGCGCTCTTGAGTGCCAGCCCGCGCCCGGAGGTGGTGCGCGATCCGAGCCAGATCCGCATGCTGATTGAAGCGCTTTCGGCTGAAGCAGACGTCAGTCCTCGAGCCTCGCAACTGATCGGGCAGATTTATGCGCGCTCGGCAGACTCAGAACTTCGTATCGCGTGCCTGCGGGCGCTCCAGCGCTTGGATGTCGAAGCGGCCCAAACTGAGTTATTAAAACTCGCACAAGATCCCCATTCCACCGACCAGTGGCGGGCGCTGTGCCTGCTCTATTACACAGGTGAGAACGCGACTGGTCAAGCGGGCGCAATCGGCGCTCAGTAATGTCGCCCCGCTCGATCGCGCCGGTCATCCTTCTTGTTTTGTTTTGCGGTTCGCTCACGGCTGAAGTCCGGCGCGTCGTGATCCTCAAGCTGGATGGCGTGCCTCAGCAAGTCCTCGAGCGCGAACTCCAGCGCACCGACCCGATTACGCGCAAGAGCGCGCTGCCATGGATGGAGCGAGTGTTTGAGAACGGCGGCACACGCCTCGCCAATTTCTATGTACGGTCCATCAGTCTCTCGGCGCCCTCCTGGTCAATGCTCGACACAGGCCAGCACCTTCAAATCCGAGGCAATGCCGAATTCGACCGCTACACCTATCACATTTACGACTATTTGAATTTCTTTCCGTTCTATCTCGGCTACGCTCTTTCACGCCGCGTGGATATGCCGGGCGTCGAGGTATTTGACGATCTTGGCGTCCCGCTCTTGATCGATCGATTCTCGTATCAGTCCACTTACCAGAGTTTTCAGTTGTTTCAACGCGGCGTGCGTTGGAAGACGCTGCAACGCAGCTTGCAGCAGCGCTTCTCAAAATCACCGCGTCAACTGCTGGATGAATGGACCATGGGATTCGAGATCGGCAGCAGCGTCGAGGAACAAACCGAGCGCGAGTTGATTCAGAAGCTGGCGGATACGCAAGTCCAGTACCTGGATTACTTCACCGGCGACTATGATCATGTGGCTCACAGCACACCCGACCTAGCTTCGCAGCGAATGGCCCTGCAGCGTCTCGATGCATTGGTCGGCCGGGTGTGGACGGCGATCGAGGCCAGTCCGCTGGCCCTACAAACAGTGCTGGTGGCAATATCCGATCACGGCATGAACACCACCCCCGGCGTGTACAGCCAAGGTTACGATCTGCTCGAGTTTTTCAACAGCCGCGCCGGTGGCGGGCATCATGTCGTGACCGATCGCCATCCCATGACCGAGTACAAACTGAAAGGTCTGGATCCGTTTGTCTCTGAAGTCGTCACGCCCAGCGAAGATTCCTTCTACCTGAAAGGCAACAGTCAATACCCCACAGCGCTGCTCGATCCGGATGGCAACGAACGCGCCTCGGTGTATCTTCGGAGTTCCGATCTAAGTGTGCTCCACATTCTGCTCGAAGAGTTGAGCCATTCGCCGCTCAAGCCGGAAATGCGCCGTGCGGCTGGGGCGGCTTTCTTCCAGATTGTCGAATCGCATCGCGCCGGTTGGCAGGCCATGCTGAAGGAACTGCGGGCGGAACTGGCAGAGCTGTACCCCAGCATTGATCGTCAACGCAGGCTCGTCGAAGCCCAGCCGAAAAGATGGCCGGCCGCGCAGCGCCTTGCGGGGTTTGACAAGGCTTCGCGACGGTTAGGAGTTCAACTCGAGGCTTGGCGCGACCAGGAGCGCGGCTACACAACATTCGCGGATGCCCTTTCCAAAATTCTCGCACTGACTCCTGCCGACTTCGACAAGCATAAATACGAGCCCTCCGAATTGATTCCCAAGCGTGTGATGGGCGACGCGAATACCGTGCACAATCTCCAGAACTACGTGGTTGGCCCGGCGCCCGGCGGACTCGTTCTCGCGTCCGATGGCTCTCTGGATTGGGAGCGTAGTTTCCAGCGCATCGACTATTTGCCTGTGCTCTCCCGATTGGCCGTGCAAAACAACGTGCAGCCAAATGTCAGTTCGCATCCGGTGGATTATGTGGCGCTCCGGCTTCCCAAAGCCAGCTTGGCATCCGATCAAGACCCGGTATGGCTGTATGGCGACGAAAACCGCCAGGCTGTGATTCTGTCACGCTACGATCCGGCGGGCCGGCTCGAACTTCGTTACCTGCCCGTCAAGGGACTGCGTGAAGACGCCGCAGGGAAGTACCGCTTCGAGACCATCGAACTCAGCTCCGGATTTCCGCTGCGGCTTTTCGAGGACCCCAACCTGGATGTGCCCGCGAGTGAGCGCGCGCAGTGGCTGAATTCCTGGCATTCCGAGTTGGACTGGATGCGGGCAGTCCACAAGACTGAATACTCGAACGGCATTCTGGCGTTGCACGAACAGTTCTTGCGCGAAGAGCTGCCCCAGGAAGCCGGCCTCCTGCAGCGATTCAACGCGCGCAAACGTCGCCTTGCGGAACCGGATTTCGTGATCTTCGCCAACGACCACTGGAATTTCAACGTCCGAGGATTCAACCCCGGCGGCAATCACGGATCGATGCGTCGGATCTCCACGCATTCGGTCCTGATGCTCGCCGGGGGAGGTGAGAGCGGAATCCCCCGAAGTCTCGTGATTGAGGAGCCGTACGACAGCCTGAGCTTCGTTCCGACCGTCCTGGATCTGATGGGCCTGAACCAGGACGCCAGAAAACTACCAGGCCGCCCGATTTCGGAGCTGCGCACGCAATCCGGACGGCCAAACGCACGGTAGCGCGCTACTTCCCTTGAATCGACCGGATGTACGCGGTCAGATTGCTAATCCGCAATTGCACTTCACCCTCGTTGCCGTGGCTGAGCGAAGGAAAGAGGTTTCCCCAGACGGGCATATCGCGGGAGCCGTGCGCGGGCATCTCAGCGTCGCCTTTGATGGTCTGGAACACCCTCAGGTCAGGAAACTTTCCGCTGTTGCGGGCGCTGAGCTCGGTCAGATTCGCCGGCTGCTTCTTCAATGCCGGCGCGGCTGGCCCGTTGCCTTTCCCCTCGGGCCCATGACAAGAGGCGCAGTAGGCCTTGAACATTTCCTGACCGGAAGCAGGAGAGGTCGGCGTGACCGGCGTTTTGCGTATGGTGGGTTGCGCGTTCGCGGCAAAGCTAGCGAGAATTACGAACGCGATCAATAGCGGCGAGGCTAGTCTCAATGCCATCGGAAGCTCCTTTTTGAAGCCATCCAGAAGCGCCGAGATGAACGGTGGGAGGCTGTCCAGCATGTCGACGCTTCTGAATGTGCTTATTTGTGCAGTTAGAGCGGGTGCAACCGGAGTGCCACATCATCGTCCACTCGAAAAGGCCCTAAACAGACCCGTTAAGGCCCATGCGGGGTGTAGTCACCCAGTTAGTTAGTTGACGCACAAGGGTCATATACCGCAGCCGCGTCTCTGAAATCGTCACGCTCAGCGAAGACTTTTCTACCTGAAAGGCGCCAGTCAATACCTCACGCCGGCTGGCAGGCCATGC
>JBGPSX010000324.1:0-5019 GCA_041490325.1 Bryobacteraceae bacterium
GCTGCCAAGCCCCGCGCCGGCCATAGGCGACCGGTGTGCTGCTCGAAAGATGCAGGAATGCAGGATTGACGCCGCCGCGCGCCAGTTCCGAACAGATGCCGGAGAAGACACGCTCCTGCTCCTCGGTTTGGGAACTGGAGTAATTCGCCGCCGAAGCGAAGTGCGTCATCAACCCTTCCAGTTGCGTGTTCCGCGCGGCTCCGACCGCCTCCAGAATTTCGGAAGCGGACGCGCGCGTTCCCAAGCGTCCCATGCCGCTGTCGATCTTCAGATGATATCCGGCCTTGGCGCCTCGCCCGGCCGCCAGGCGATCCCAGTCCTGGATGTCCGAGAGCGAGTGGATCACCGGCGTCAGGTTGTATTCGAGCAGTCCAGCGCGTTCGGCCGGCAGAAAATCCGCCATCACCAGAATGCGTGCTTCAATTCCACGATCCCGAAGTATTGCGCCTTCTTCTACATTGCTGACCGCCAGCCAGCGCGCGCCGGCCGAGATCAGCGCCCGCGAGACTTCCACCGCGCCGTGACGATAAGCATCCGCCTTTACCACCGGCATCACTTCTACGTCCGGCCCAACTACGCGCCGCACAGCTTCAAAATTTTCAGCAATCTGTTTGAGTGAAATCTCCACCCAGGATCGGAAGGCAAACGGGCCCATACGTCCATGGTATGACCGCTACACTGGTTCGAGCGTCTCAGCATGCCCGTCACCCGATTTGATATTCCCTACTCCCAAGCGGCGGTCGACGACTTGAGAGCCCGCCTCGCGCGAACGCGCTGGCCTGATGAAATACCCGGCTCCGGATGGACCTGCGGCGTCAACCTGGAATTCCTTCAAAACATCTGCCGTTACTGGCAGAACGAATTCGATTGGAAGGCGCAGGTTGAAAAATTAAGCGTCTTCCAGCACTATCGCTACACGGCCGATGGTTTAGGCATCCACTTCATCCACGAGCGCGGCAGGGGACCGTCGCCGATCCCACTGGTCATCACGCATGGCTGGCCGGGCTCGTTTCTCGAGATGTTGAAAATCATTCCGATGCTCACCGACCCCGCCCGTTACGGCGGCGATCCGGCGCATGCATTCGATGTCGTGGTTCCATCCATACCCGGTTTTGGTTTCTCCAGCCGGCCGGCCGCCGCGGGAATGAATACGTTTCGTATCGCCGGGCTCTGGGTTGAACTGATGCGCGCGCTGGGCCACGATCGCTTCGCCACCCAGGGAGGCGACTTTGGAGCCAGCATCAGCACCATTCTTGGATTGGGGCATGCGGAACACCTACTGGGAATCCATCTCAACTACATTCCCGGAACGTATCGCCCACACCTCGACGCAGGCACGTCTTTGTCAAAAGAAGAGAACGAATCTCAGCAGCAAGCCGATGTCTGGTGGACCGAATCAGGTGCCTACGCCCACATCCAGCGCAACGAACCGCAAACCGCGGCTTATGGACTAAACGACTCACCGGCGGGACTGGCGGCGTGGATTCTTTCAAAATTTCGCGATTGGGCCGACTGCGACGGCGACCTGGAGCGACGGTTCACTCGCGATGAACTCTTGAGCAACGTAACGCTCTACTGGATGACCGAGACGATTCATTCTTCGTTCCGCCTGTATTACGAAACCAAGCTAGCGCCGGTGCACTTCGAAGCCGGGGAATACGTGCGGGTACCGGTGGGAGTGGCGCACTTCCCGTTGGAAGCGCCGTTTCCGCCGAGGAGTTGGGTGGAACGCGGATATAACATTCAGCGTTGGACCGAGATGCCGCGCGGAGGACATTTCGCGGCAGCCGAAGAACCGGAGTTACTGGCGCGAGACATTCGGGAGTTCTTCCACGGCCTGTCGCGCTAAACCAAGCTGGTTCAAACCAGGCTGGTTCAAACCAAGCTCGCATCTGACACTAGAAGACTCGACTCCTCAACTAACTCTCGCGGACTGGCGTACTCGGGAGTCTGGTTCGCGATCAGCAGTTTCTCGATCGCGTCGGGCGGCATGGGCCGGTGCAAGAAAAATCCCTGGTTGATATCGCAACCCATGCTGGCTAGCTGCGCCAATTGTTCTTCCGTCTCCACGCCCTCTGCGACCACTTCCAGATCGAGATTGTGCGCCAGCGATATGATTCCGCGAACCAGCGCCGAGCATCCGGCGCCGGCCGGCGCCAACTCCTTGATAAAGGAACGGTCGATCTTAACGCAATCCACCGGCAAGTGCTGCAGTTGACTCAGCGAGGAGTAACCGGTGCCAAAGTCGTCGATGGTGAAACGCACGCCCAGCAGCCGCAATCCGTCGATCACATCGATGACCTGTTCGAGATTCCGCATGAGCGCCGTTTCGGTGATCTCTAGCTCCAGCTTGGAGGCGGGAAACCCCGATTCCTTCAGTATTCTCTGCACTGTGCCATCGAAACTTTTCGCCATAAATTGTGCGCCTGAAACGTTTACGGCGATCCTCGGGACTGTGTACCCTTGCCGCAGCCAAGCCGATCCGGCTCGACAAGCCGTTTCTAATACCCATTCTCCGATCTCCACGATGAGTCCCGCTTCCTCGGCAATGGGGATAAAGTCTGTCGGCGACACTTGGCCCAGCCTGGGATTTTTCCAGCGCAATAGCGCCTCCAGCCCGTTTAGTTTTCCGTTCCGTTTCATCAGCGGCTGGTACTCCAGCCTGAACTCGTCACGGTCCAGCGCGGCCTTCAATTCCTGTTCGATCTGGAGACGCCGTTGCGCCGAATCGCCGGACGCCGCGTTGAACAGGTGATACGCGTTACCTCCCGAGCGCTTGGCGCTGTACATGGCCACATCGGCATTGCGCAAGAGTGTTCCGGCATCCTCTCCATGTTCGGGGAACAGACTCACTCCCGCGGTCGCCGTAACCACCACCTGATGGTCGCCAAGCATGATGGGGCGCCCGATAGCCGTCAGGATCGTGGCCGCAACAATCTCAGCATCGGCGGCCGTGTTGATGTCGTGGGCCAGAACGGTAAACTCGTCTCCACCGATTCGCGCCGCCGTGTCGCTTTCGCGGATGCTGGACTTCAGCCGCCGCCCGACCTCGCACAGCAGGTCGTCACCGGCCCGATGCCCCAGCGTGTCGTTGATCTGCTTGTACCGGTCCAGATCGATGCAGATCACCGCCGCCCGGCTGCGATGACGGGTTGCCAGGCGAATGGCCTGCTGGGCTCGGTCCTGGAACAGCAGCCGGTTCGGCAGGCCAGTCAGCGGGTCGTGCTGGGCTTGGAACGCCAGCCGTTCATGCAGCCGGTTGTTCTCGATGGCCACCGAAGCCAACTGCGCCATTTGGTCGAGCGTGTCGGCGGATGCAGCGCTTTCGCCATCGGTGCCGAACAGTTGCAGAACACCGATCAGATCGAATGCCAGGTCGCGCAGTTCGGTCGGCTTGTGAGCCACCAGTCCGAATTCCCGGGCGGCCCCTGTATTGCTCACCGCTTCACTCTCGATCCGGTTCGCCCGCAGGACGCCGGCCAATTCGGGCGGTAAGCCGGCTGCAACCACGAATTGTAGTTCGGGGCCGTGCGCCGTCCAGATGGCTGCGCCGCTGCGCCCGTCCAACTGTTTGGCCAGGCTGGCGACTCTCGCCAGAATGTCGTTCAGGTTGATGTGCAGGCTCACCATTTCAAGAATCGACGCGCGCTGCTTGGCCAGGTCCCGGGCGGCTTCCAATGCGTCGTTGGTTGAATGCAGGGATTCGAGCGCATGCTGACGGTCGCGATTCACTTTGGTCAGCAAACCCACGATGCAGAGAGTCGATACGGCAAACGCGCCCAGTCCGAGAGCGCAGCGCCACAGCGTCGCGTTCACTCGCGCCGAGGCCTCGCTGGCGTGATGAGACAGCGCGCTCCGCAGCGCGCGCAAACTCGCCAGCGCCGTGTCGAAGGCCAACTGGCCACTGGCTTGTTCGGTTTCGATCGCCATCGCCACATCGCCCAGCAGTATGTCCGCCACGATCTGATCCCGCGCAGCCTCATACGCCGACCAGCTACGCACAAAGGCATTCAGGGGTTCTCTGAGGTCCGCCGCGTCCAATTTTCGAAACTGCGCCACGGCCGACCGTACGCCGGCGCTGGCCTGCCGGGCAGTGTTGATGTAAGGCAGTTGTTGGTTCGGATCGCTGATGGCCAGCGCATATAGAAAAGCCCGGCGGCTTTCCTGCGTCTCGTACTCCAGGTCGCTCTCGATCTGGGAGCCCACGATGTCGACGCGGTAGAGATCGCCGCAAGCCTTTACCGCCCGGCTTAAGTACTGGCTTCCCGCCACCGACCCCAGGACTCCGGCAATGACAATCGCCCCAATCGAAACGCGCTGCATCAGACTTTTCACCGCAGCGGATACCCTTCCTCGCTGGGTAGCTTCCCGTCGATTTTCAGAATCTGAATTCCCCCGCAGTCCGGCGACGCGAGCGAATTGGTTTCCACCACTGCGATGGACCCCGGCACGTTGAACACGAACCGGCAGGCCATGCCCTCGCTGTTCAGGACCTTAGGCGCAAGCGGCGCTTGGCCCGTGTACTCGAAGTTGTCCAAGAGGCGCTTATACTCAGCGCCGCTCATGTTCAGAACCTTCTTCAGCATTAGCTTGAAGACCGAGCTATCCGAATTTCTCTCGACCAGCACTACTCTCGATCCATTTGGCCAAAGCCGGGCCGCCCCGGCGAAGAAGGCCCGCAGTTCCTTGAGCGGCAGATTTCGTTCCGGATTCTCGTGGTGTACGATGACTGCGAAAGTTGGCGTTGCTCCGCGGTGAGGCGGTCCGCCCCACGCCGAAATCGCTACTGCCAGGTTCATTAGGACGCATCGCATAAATCAAAACGTGAATGCGACCTGCATCGCGGCGCGGATCCAAGGCTTCTGCAACCAATTCGTCTCGCGGCCTAGTTCGAACTTCAGGGCGACGTTCTCCGCCAGATCGTAACGTACGCCGCCCGACCAAATGGTTCGCCAGGGCGCGTATTGATGAATCACCGCCTCTTGGCCGGTTCCGTTGGCGTTAACGTACTCATACCGA
>JBGPSX010000325.1:0-5018 GCA_041490325.1 Bryobacteraceae bacterium
ATCCACCGAAACCGGCGGCAAACGCTCGGAAAGCTGCAAGCTGATTTCGACGGCAGGACGGCCGGGCGCATGAATCTGCGCGTCAAAAAGCTTCATCACATCGCGCACCATGGCGTTGATATCGATGGGCTCGAACTGTGGCGCAGGCATTTTAGCGAAGTCGCTAAAGCGCCCGATGATGATCTTGAGATTATTGAGCTCGGCGAGGAGTGTGGCCGTGCTCTCGCGGAACACTTCGTCGAACTGATCCGGATTGTTCTCGCGAGCGCGCTGCATGTTTTCGACTGTGATTTGCAAGGGGAACAGCGGGTTTTTCAACTCGTGCGCCAGCCGGCGGGCGAGTTCGCGCCAGGCGGCCACGCGTTCGGCCTGAATCATGCGGTCGCGCTGTTCGGTGAGTTGCTGGGTCATCTGGTTGAAGTCCCTCGCGAGCTGGCCGGTTTCGTCCGAGGAAGCCACCACGGCGCGCGTGGTCCAATCGCCGCCCGCAACTTTTTGCACGCTGGAGGCCAGCTCCCGCAGCGGTTGCGTGACGCGCGACGCCGTCCAGAAGCTCAGAATCAAGGCGAGCACGACGCCAGCCACGCCGACTATAGTCGCGGTTCCACGGATATAGGTTTTGAGATCCGCCAATTCCGCGCGTGAATTCTCCACCAGCAGGATCGCGAGCAATTGACCGTCGCGGCCGGACAGCGGAATCGCCGCGATGGTGGCGTCGGCGTTCGCGCGCGTCAACTCCCGCGGATGCTGCCGGACTTGCTCGACCAACTCGGCGGCCAGTGTCGATCCCAGGCTTGCCGGTGGCGGCAAGGGTTCGAAATTCCGGTAGAGCTGGACGCGCATGCCGGTGGCGGAGGGCAGGGAATCGAGAAAATCCTTATCCAGCCGCTGCCCGCCTGCGATATACAGCGATCGGTCGCCGGCTTTGACAGTTCGCGCGGTAATCAAGCCGAGCGCCGATCCATCCGGAAGCTCCTCGCGCTTGAGGAAGACGCCTTGAGCCTTCCAGTCCACCGGCTCGGTCAGCCAGCTTTCCTTGTAGCCGAATCGCGCCGGCCACTCGGCCGAGCTGATGATCGCGCCATCCGGGCCGACCAGTTCTAGAAAATCGAGCGACTGCTCCCGGGCCAGCACCTGTGCGTCATCGAAATGCTGTGTGCCTTCGTTCTGCGCGGAACCGAGATTCAGAGTGATGCGCTGCACTGCGTCGGAATTCGCGATAGCTTCCACGCGTCGCGCCACCTCGACGCCCCGGCGATCGAATTCACGGCGAAATTGCGATACCAGCGCCGTGGTGCGCTGCTCGTCGCGACTCTCGAAGGATCGGGAGACCAGTGTGGTAACCACCACTGCCACAATCCAGATCGCGGCCATGACGGTGGCGGCGATGCTCAGGAAGACCTTGGTGCGGAAGGTCACGGGTCCACCCAAATGGTCTCGAGATGCAGGGCCCCCGAGTCGTTCTTTTGAGCGCCGTCATGCACGCGCGGGTTCAGACCGTAGACCGCGGGCAGAAACAACAACGGAATTAGACGGTTCGTGTCCAGCAGCGCCCGCTCCAATTCGTACAGTGCTTCCGGCCGCGCGGCGTCCAGCGAATTCGAGCGCTCGGAGGCGCCGAGCATTGCGGCCACGCGAGTCAATTCCGTGGCAGCGTCAACCGATTCGAACGGCCAACGGATCAGCCGTAGATTGCCGTTGCCGTGCAACACAGGTTGAAGCGTGATTCCAACATCGCGAGCATTGAGAGCGATCCGGTCGGCCATCGACTTCGCCAATGAATCATTGCCGGGATAACTGAGAGTGAGCGGGTTGAGACGAAGTTGAGCGATCATCTGCCTGGCTCTTGCGGCGTCCGGAGCAGTTTGGAACAGGAAGGCATATCCGCTGAGCCATTGTGGAAGCAGTCCATAGGCCGCCTCACCGCGCCGCTCGGTCAGCACGTTGACGATGGGCGGCCGATCGATTGCGAGGGCGAGAGCCTGCCAGACGACGGGCTGGACGTCAGCAGACACCAACGCGATCAGCTCATCCGGCCGCGAAGACCAGATGCGCGTTCCTTCCGGCAGAATGCGCCGCGTGGCCGTGAACGGCACATCAAAGATATCGGAGCGCCCGCGCGAGGCGCCCATATTGATCACCACTGAATCGAGGAATGAGCGGCCGCTCCAGTAATCTTCGAATGCTGAAAGCGTAATCCGGCGTCCCGGTTCCCAGCTTGACACGCGAAAGGGTCCAGTCCCGATCGGCGAGCCGTTTTCTGCCTTGCGGAAGATGGCCGCGCGCGGACTCGCGAGGTCAGTCAACAGATCCGGCAGAGCGCGGTCCGACTGTATGACGATGGTCTGTCCTCCCGCCGTGATGTTGATGTCACCGTATTTTTTCTTCAGCGCCGCCAGCAGCGAAGGAACGGCATTGACCGCCGTCAGAACTTCGCCGTCGTGAAAGACGACTTTGGGACGCAACGAGATTCGCCAGCGCTTTTGTGCTGCTTCGCGCTGCCACGCGACGGCCAGTTGCGGCTCGATTTCGCCGCGTGAATTCAGGCGGACCAGTGTCTCCGCGATGGGCAGCGGAAGCGAAAGCGGCGATTCGGACGGATCCAGCGATGTTATCGGAGTGGAGAGATCCACTACCAGGGTTCCGCCATAACGCGGACGTGTGGCGCCATCGAGAGGAAAAAACAGGAGACTACTGAGCGCAAGCCACGCGCAGGCGGGAAGCCTCATAGTTTCCTGTCTTGGGATTTCGAACTACAAGCGTGGCTTGGTCGCGCGTTTCTACAGGCCACAACGCGGTCACGGAGCCTGACAGCGCCAGCGGTTCGCTGGATGCGACGGCCCGGCCATTCGCGACTTCGTAAATCTGGACCTGATCGCCAGTTTTTGCGGCCACGACAGCGGCATTCAACCCGCATGGATTTTCGATGCTCGCAAGATCGCTGCTCCAGGCCTCGGCGCCAGGCACGGATTCGCCCGATCGATTCACAACACGGTTGTCGTTGGTGGCGAACAGTCCCGCAGCCTCGGTGAAGAACCGGATGCTGGGCGATTCCAGCTCCAACATATTCCGATCCGTCACCCAACGCGCCTGCAATCCTGGATCGCGCGGATCGATCGGCCACATTTCGTTACCCGGGGCGCACGTGAGTCGCAGCGTGGGTTCCAATGTACCGTTGCAAGTGGTGCCCGGCAAATAGACGCGAAAGCCACCCGGCGCGGTCTGAAGTCTGCCGCGCGGATCTCGTGGCAGGGGTCGAGATGGCGTTAGAGAAGCGACGCTTCTGGCCGTCCATTTTCCATTGGCGAGGCGATAGCTCGTGACGTTGGTAGCCCCGAGAACCAGAAGCTCTGCATCCGATTCAAGCAGGAGAAAATCCAATACGGGGTCGGCCTGCTCCCAGATTGCTCTTTGCGACAGCCTTACGCGAGGAGACGCATCAGCCAGGAGCGGCGTGCTCCAGGGCAGCATGGCTACCTGACGATTGCCTGCCGAGAGCACTTCAGCCACCAGCAACAGACCGTGCGGGTTTTCAGAAATTGCAACACGCACGCGCCACTCAGGCTGCGCCGTGGCTACTAACTCCGTGCCCGTCTTCCGCAACTCCGATTCCAGCGCGCTGCGGAAGCTGGAGGATTCGGCGGGAGCTAGCGAGGACAGGTTCTGAAAGTCGAGCGAAACGGTTGCGCGGCGCTGCAGCAGCGAGGAGATACGGGCGGCCAACTGCCCGGCCATCTGCGGTGCCGGCTGCGCTTCCAGCAGCGGCGTCAGGTTCATCCCAAACAACAGCCACAACCCGGCGCGGAGCATCGGTCACATTATACTGTTCGCGCGTGATCAGGCCCACGATGAATCTCAGGCACATGAAACCCATGGCGAGCGCGCATCCAAAGCTGAAAGCCAGCGCCAATGCCGTTTGAGGGAAGCCGCCGAGTAGAGTTTGCGAGTTCATTTTCCACCTCGTACGGAGGCGACCAGCGTGACCGCCGCCTTCGGGGCCTCCGGTTTGTTCTGTTCCTGTTCCTTCAATGCCAATGCCAGCTCCTCGCTGACCTCAGTTACTAGATCGACGGGATTCCCAATTTCCACTAGTTCAAAAAGCTCCTCGACGTCCCGATTGCGCATGCGGATGCAGCCATGCGATGCCGCCTTGCCGATGGACCGCGGGACGTTGGTTCCGTGAATCCCGTACCCTTTGAAGCCCAGTCCCATCCAGCGCGTACCTAGGGGATTCCCTGGTCCCGGCTCCACGGTTTTCCCCGGTTGGTACCACGTTGGGTCTTCGACGCGGCTCATTATTTGAAAAGTGCCGTTTGGGCTCGGAGTTTCTCTCTTTCCAACCGCCACCCGGTAGATTTTCACTACGTGGCCGTCTTCGAACAACACGATCTTGCGGTCCGGAATGCTGACGACCAACCGTCGCGCAGGCCCTTCGGCGAACACTTGCGCGGTCATCGCCGCCAGAATCACAACCCATCGCATCGCTCGCATCGTCTTCTCCCTTTCGCTCACGGCAGGAGAAAGAGCAAGGTATGCGCCTTTGTCTAAGATATTGATAAGTCAGGAGATAGCTTGCGTTTTTGTCGTGTCTTGTCAGACACGGCGTGTCTAGCTGTACACGATCAAGCTGGTGGAAAATCGGTCAAGTTTCGGATTTCGCGAATGTGTCCCGCGTGAGATTCGGCATGATGCGCATTTGCGCACAGCCACTGGTATGCATCCATGGGACCGAGCACGGAGTGAGCTTCAAAGTGCGACCGCAGATCGTGCTGCGTCGTACGGGCATACTCGAGCGTCCGATCGCGGGCTGTGACAAAGGCGGCCAGGGCGTCGGCGAGAGACGGAAAACGCTGACTCGGTTGTAGCGCTTCCGGCGCCCGGTTCACACCCGGCGGCATCGGAGTCTCGCGAATCTTCCTCTCCCGTTGCTTTCGCACCTCTGGAGTCTCGGTCCTCGCCGGAGACCGCAGGCTTTTCTCCACCAAGGCTATGAGCGCATCGTCGGAAATCGCCAGGTG
>JBGPSX010000326.1:0-5016 GCA_041490325.1 Bryobacteraceae bacterium
CTTACGTGAATTCACCGATCGCAATGGCGTGAATGCCGCAGTTACTCGTAACGCCTACGGCGCGTTGGTATTGAACACGCGCGACCTTATGTTCGTGGATATCGATCGCGCAGAAGAGCCGGGCGCAGGCAGCGGACTGGTGAGCGGTTTGCGATCGCTATTCGGTAAGCCGACCGCCGCGAAGGCCGCCGATCCGACCGTCACATATGTCCAGGAGGTAGCGCAGACGCATGGACTAGCAGCGCGCGTTTACAAGACCGCGGCGGGCTATCGTGTCCTCATCCCCAATCAGCGCTTCGAGGCCGGCAGTGCGGGGAGCGAGCAATTGATGACCCAGTTTGGCGCCGATCCTTTATATATCCGGCTGTGCGGCATGCAGCAATCCTTCCGCGCGCGACTCAGTCCAAAGCCTTGGCGCTGCGGGATGAGCGCGCCGCCGGTTCAGTTTCCTTTTCTGACGGCGGAGGAAGAATCCGCATTCAAAGCTTGGGAGGCCAAGTACAACTCCAGCGCGGCCGCCTTTGCAACCTGCCGGTATATTACTTCGACCGAGGGCGCCGCCGGCGATTCCACGGCGGAAGAGCTAATTCGGTATCACGACCAGGAAACGAAGGCGGTGTCCGGTCTTCCGCTGGCCTAGGCTCGGGCCGCTCGCGCTGGCGCTTTGTACCCGCTCTGAGCCGCCTTCTTCATCGCCTCGATTCCTTCGGCAGTGCTCATCAGCGGCGTCGTCTTGATGGTCCGGATTGCTCCGCCGGCGGTTGCGGCCAAGGAAAACGCGGCAGCTTCTACATTCGACGGCATCTCGATAATCGCAACCAGATCGTAATCACCGAAGGCGAACCAGCCCTGCGTGATCTTTCCGCCCAGCTTCTCGATGGCCGGCCGGACAGCATCCAGACGGTCGTGCGGTTTCGCGATCAAGCTCGCCCACGCTTCCGGTGTGTAACCGACTTGCAGCAAATAGCTCGACATAGAGTCTCCTTCGACTCCCGATCATAGTCCCGGCCTTCAGTTAGCGCAAGGGGCTGGAGTGTCACACTATTGGAAGGCGGAAACGCGATGACGATCCGCAAGCACACGAAAGCGCTGGGCCGCAAAGTTCGAGAAGTGCGCATGTTCGCGCGCGCCATGCAGTCGGACTCGCATCCAATCCTGGTGCAGATAGTTCCGATTCGGCGCTGCAATCTTGACTGCGGCTACTGCAACGAGTACGACAAGACGTCGGCGCCGGTGCCGCTGGATGACATGCTGCGGCGGATTGATCGTCTGGCCGAGCTGGGCACGACCATCGTCACGCTGAGCGGGGGCGAGCCCACGCTGCATCCCGATCTGGACGCGATCATCGAAAGAATTCGTCAGCGCGGCGCCATCGCCACCCTGATCACCAACGGTCTGCTCCTCACTCCCGAACGCATACAGCGGTTCAATCAAGCTGGCCTGGATTACCTGCAGATCAGTATCGACAATGTCCGGCCCGATGACATTTCGAAAAAAAGCCTGGCCGTTCTGGATTTGAAACTCGCATGGCTCGCACGGCATGCCGAGTTCGGCGTCACGATCAACTCGGTATTGGGCTCGGGCATCAGGAATCCCGAGGATGCCGTCCAGGTTTCGGCTCGCGCGCGAGAATTGGGCTTCAGCAGTACGCTGGGCATTCTGCACGACCACACCGGCGGCCTGAAACCGCTGACTTCGACGCACCAGCAGGTCTACCAGCAATTTCGCCGGCGCGCGCAATCCCTGTTTTCCTTCGCGCACTTCGATAGTTTTCAGGACAATATCAGCCAGGGACTTGCGACAGACTGGCATTGCCGCGCGGGCGGCCGGTTTCTATATATCTGCGAGGACGGTCTGGTGCACTATTGTTCCCAGCAGCGTGGCCGGCCCGGAATTCCGCTCGAACAATACACTGTCGAAGATATCCGGCGCGAGGCGGCTCAACCCAAAGGCTGCGCGCCGTTCTGCACTATCTCGTGCGTGCATCAGACCGCGATGCTGGATGATTTTCGCGAGCGGCCGCGTGAAACTCTCACTGGGATTATCGACCGCCGGCGCAAAGTGGATCCGGCGTTCGAGACGCCCGCCATGGTGGGGCTGCTGTCGTGGTTGTTTCTCGACCGGCGGCGCCGCGGGATCTTCGGCAAGCTAATGCTCAAGGTGCTTGGGCTCCGATCGAAATCAGTAACATCCTTCCGTCCAGATCATCTAACCAAGTGACACGATCTGCGACGACGAAAGGATGTACTCTGTGCAAAAACACCAAAGCATTACAAACGGGAAGAAAACTGGAAATCGGGCCCAGCCGATCCTGGGACAGGGCAAGGTCGTTCAGGAGTTCGACCAAGTCATTCGGCTGCCGATTGCTCTGGAGGAAAAAGCCTGCGCCGAGTCGGTTCGACTGCTGAATCAGATTCTGGCTGACACGATGAGCCTGCGTGATTTGTACAAGAAACATCACTGGCAGGTGGCCGGCCATACTTTTTATCAACTGCACTTGTTGTTCGATAAGCACTACGAAGAGCAATCCAAGCTGGTGGATGAGATCGCTGAGCGGATTCAGCTCTTGGGCGGGATTAGTGTCGCGATGGCGGCTGATGTGGCTGAGATGACGAATGTCGAGCGGCCGCCGCGTGGGCGGGAGGATGCTCCGACGCAGATTACGCGGCTTCTGGATGCTCACGAAATTATCATTGGCGAAGTGCGCAAGGGGATCAAGAAGACCGAAGACACTGAGGACGCTGGGACGAATGACATGCTCATGGGTAGCGTTCTGAGGACGCATGAGCTGCAAGTTTGGTTTTTGGCTGAGCATCTGGTGAATCTGCCGACGGAAGCGGTCGGCTAAAAGCCGGCTCGGGCTGGATAGCCCGCCCCTAGCCCTGCTGGCTGAGGCCAGTGGGACAATTTCGGTAAACTGGACAACCAGAGGTTTCCAATGATGCGTGCTTTGCTGGTTGTCCTGTGTGCGTGCGCCCCCTTTGCCTTCGCGGACGGGCCGACTCTCCATCTTTTGCAGAAGCCGGCTATGAATAAGACTCAGATTGTCTTTAGTTATGCCGGTGATCTGTGGACTGTTGGCCGCCAGGGTGGCGTGGCTACGCGGCTCACGTCGGGGACTGGCGTTGAGAGTGAGCCGGCGTTTTCGCCCGACGGAAATACCATCGCGTTCACGGGCGAATATGACGGTAATGTGGACGTCTTCACCGTGCCCGATGCCGGTGGCGTGCCGAAGCGCGCTACGTTTCATCCCGATGCGGATCGCGTGGTGGGCTGGACGGCCGACGGGAAGCGCGTTCTGTTTCGCTCCAATCGGCTGAGCTTCTCGCGATACAACCAGCTCTACACCGTCTCGCCTGCTGGTGGCCTTCCAGAGGTGCTGCCGCTACCGATGGCCACCTTCGGCGCGTATTCGCCCGACGGGAAACACCTGGTCTACGCGCCCCTCGATGGCGGGCAGTTCGCGACCGGCTTTAACAACTTTGTGGCCTGGAAGCGCTATCGCGGCGGCGAGGCCAGCTATTTGTGGACCGTCAACATGGCGGATCTCAGCACGCAGAAGATCCCGCGCACCGATTCGAACGACATCTATCCGATGTGGATCGGCGACAAAATTTATTTTCTCTCGGACCGCAATGCCAACATGACGCTGTACCGTTACGATCCGAAGAGCAAAGCGGTCACGGAACTGATCAAGAACATTGGGAAAGACATCAACTCGGCCAGCGCCGGACCGGGCGGAATCGTGTATGAACAGTTCGGGCAGATTTACATCTACGATCTGGCGAGCGGCAAGACGAACAATGTTCCGATCGAAATCACGGCCGATCTGCCGGAGGTTCGCCCGCGCTTCCAGAACGTGGCGCGTGAAATCCGCAACGCCAGAATCTCCCCGAGCGGCGTTCGCGCCGTTTTCGAGGCCCATGGCGAAATTCTCAGCGCGCCGGCTGAGAAAGGCGACATCCGCAACCTGAGCAACACGCCGGGAGTCATGGACCGCACGCCCGCCTGGTCGCCCGACGGCCGATCCATCGCATACTTCTCGGATGAATCCGGCGAGTATGCGCTGCACATCAAATCACAGAACGGAGATGGTGAAACTCGCAAGATCGCGCTGCCTGGCAAAGCGGCGTTTTACTTCGATCCGCACTGGTCGCCAGACAGCAAACACTTGGCGTTCAATGACAACCAGTTGAATCTCTGGGAGGTGGAAATCGCCTCGGGCAAGACCACGAAGATCGATACCGATTACTCCTACGATCTCAGTCGCGACGTGACTTGGTCGCCGGATTCGAAGTGGATCGCCTACAACAAGTACTTGCCGAACCGCCTGCATATTATTTCTATCTATTCGATGGCCGACGGAAAGACCACGCAGGTCACAGACGGGATGAGCGATGCCCGCTTCCCCGCTTTCGACCGGGACGGCCAGTATCTTTACTTCACTGCCAGCACGAACTACGGCCCGACGTCGAGCGGGCTCGACATGACCAGCGACGAGCATGAGGTCACCCGCAGCGTTTACTTGGTCGTGCTCCCGAATGATGCCGCGTCGCCGTTGGCGCCTGAGAGCGATGAAGAAAAGCCCGGCGAGACTCCCGCCCGGCCGCGGGGCGAGCGTGGCGCAAGTGCTGCCGCCGCCGAGGCGCCGCCGAAACCGGCTCGCATCGATTTGGAAAAGCTGATCCAGCGAACTATCGCGCTGCCGATTCCGGCGCGTGGCTATCAGATGCTGGCTGCCGGAAAAGCGGGCGTAATCTATCTGCTCGAGCCGAGCCAGTCTGGCGGTCGGGGTCAAGGCTTTTTCGGCGCAGGCGCGACGCTTTCGAAATTCGAGCTCAAGACACGGCGCGTGGAACGGCTGGCGGAGCGCGTGGGCAGCTTCGATCTTTCCGCCAACGGCGAAAAGATGCTGCTGCGTATTGTCCCTCCCACTCCGCCCGGCGCTGGCGGCGGCCGTGGCCCTCAGCAGCCAACCGTTCCGCCGAACTATGTCATCGTGCCGGCCTCGGCGCC
>JBGPSX010000327.1:0-5010 GCA_041490325.1 Bryobacteraceae bacterium
CCGAAATACAGAACTCGATTGACTGCTTTCTTTGCGTTCCCCACCGGTGGCGCAGGGCTGGATATTCCGCCCAATTCGACCACGCAGACTTCGGCGTTTCACGTTCTCCGGCAGCCGGCTCGCCTGGAGAATTTTCAGCCGCACATGCATCTCCGCGGAAAAGCAATGTCGATCCAGGCGATTCTGCCGGACGGCACAACGCAGATGATCAGCTACGTCAATAATTTCAACTTCAATTGGATGAACAATTACATCTACACCGACGACGCAGCGCCGGTCTTTCCGAAAGGCACGATCCTCAACGTCAGCGCGTGGTACGACAACACCAGTGCCAACCGGAACAATCCGGATCCCAACCAATGGGTGGGCTTCGGCGATCGCACCGTGGACGAGATGGGCCATGCCTGGGTCAACGTGACTTACATCACCGAGGAAGACTACAAAGAGTGGGCGGCCAAGCACCGGCAGCAGCGGCTCACCGCCGAGCGGGAATAGGTTAGATCTTCGCAGATGCGCGAACGGTCAGCAACGTTTGTCGGGCTGTGCATTTCACTCACGCTGGCGGCATCGATGCTCGCGTGGGCGCAATTACCGCTAGAACCCCCGCACGAATCCGGTCAGGGACTCACGGGTGCTTTTGAGGGCTGGTTTTCAAATCCCGACGGCAGCTTCAGCCTGCTGCTCGGCTACTTCAATCGAAATACGAGACAGGAGCTCGACATCGCGATTGGCCCGAACAACAAGTTCGAGCCCGGCGGACCGGATCGCGGGCAGCCCACTCACTTCCTGCCCAGCCGTCAGTGGGGCGTTTTCACAATGACTGTGCCGAAGGATTTCGGAACCAACAAGCTGACTTGGACACTGACGGTGAACCACAAGACCGCTGTCATTCCCGCCAGCCTCGATCCGCTCTGGGAACTTTCCCCGTTCGTGGACGCGACCGGAAACACGCCGCCGTTCATCGCCTTTGATCCAGGTGGGCCGTTCGTAAATGGGCCGCGCGGGCAAAGCGCCAAGCTCGCAGCGACGCTGGGTGTTGCAGCGCCCTTGACAGTCTGGGTCGCTGACGATGCAAAATCTCCGCTCGTGAGCCTGCGAGGCCGGGGCCCCGCGGTCACCGTTGCCTGGAGCAAGTTTCGCGGACCAGGCGAAGTAACATTCGCCAACGCACGGCCGCCCGTTGAAAAGGCCGAGTACAAAGCCCCGCTGGAGACGACCTTCAGCGGCAAAGCCTCCACCTCCGCGACCTTCAGCGAGCCGGGAGATTACATATTACGCGTGGTCGCGAACGATTCAACCGGCGACGGCGGACGCGGCTTTCAATGTTGCTGGTCGAACGCGCAGGTGAAAGTTACCGTCAGCGGCGCTTCCGCACGCGCCAAGTAGCCCGCTCCCCTGAAGAACGGCCTCAAATTCGCGATTTATTCGCCACCATGCGACCGTTCTTCATTTGTATCGGTGGGCCGCCGGCCAATCAGCACTCCCTTTGGTCACGGCTCCGTTAACGCTGATCCGTACATGAATCTAATGCGCAACCATCTGTAAATAAAACATCTCTAAAATGCGCAACTACCGATTCCGAGCCGTGACCAAAGGGAACGGTTTCACTGAGTTTCTCCCCAGCCTCTGAACCCGCTCTACTTCCCTTGCAAACCGGCCACAATCAGCCGTTGCATACGCTCGGGCGAACCAGTGAACAAATTCTGCGGCAGCCGATAGTGACTCAACATCTGGCGATAGATCAAGTCCTGCATGTTGGAATTGATTCCCCAACCCGCCAGATACTGGAGCCGCAAGTCGCGGTCGCGATTGATTTCCGCGCCCGCCGTCCAACGGCCCAGATCCGCCTGGCTGCCTGCATAGGTCGCAAGCAATCCGAAATATGAAGTGATGCCGACGTCGCGCAGAGACTGCATCACAGGCGCGTAATCAGGCCGATCCAGACGTTGCTGCAGCGCATCCAGATCAATTTTCAACGGCTCCACCTGACCCATGAAGACCATGTCATAGCCTTGGCCGTCGATGGTATTGGCCCACACCGTCGCATTCGGGAACGCTTCGAAAAAAGTCGCCAGCTCGCTCTTCACCGTCCGCACATCGCTCTCGTAGAGCGGGACGTACAGCGTGAAGAAACCGCCAGGATTCAAATGTGCCCGCACTGCTTCAAAATATTCCTTCGTATACAGCGCCGCGGTTCCCTTTGCGAAAACGTCGAGTGGATCGGACGCGATAATGTCGAACTTCTCCGGCGTAGTCAGCACATAATGCCGCGCGTCGTCGTACACGATCCGCGTACGCGCATCGTTGAGGACGCCATAATTCTGTCTCCCGAAGTAGCGCGTCGAGATGGCAGGAATGGCCGGCTCAATTTCACAGATCGTGATTTTTTGAATAGTCGGGTAACGCGTAAATGTTCCCGCCGACACTCCAGCGCCGAAGCCGATACCGAGCACCGAAACCGGCGCAGGATGGAGTATTCCCGGTAAATGTCCCACCATTCGCTGCAGTTTCATGTCAAAGGGTTCGTCGGACGCTTCCACATGCCCGTTCACGTCGATCTCAAGCGATCCATCACTCGCGCGCGCGATGACGACGGAGGAATTCAACCCCTCGGCCCTGTAATAGAACTGCGATTGCCTGCCGAGCGTGGCAATCCTGCGTCCATAAGCGAGAACAGCCGTCGGAACCGCGTGCACGTTCGAAATCAGGAAGCCAATCACCGGAATCGACACGAGCAAGCTCACCGCGATAGTCTTCGACCGCTGCCTGTATGCATACGGCGCCAACACGACCAACCCACTGATGCCCGACGCGGCCAGCAGCACGCGTTGCGACTGTTGCGTTCCAATCCAAGGAATCAGCGCCAGGCTCACGATAAGAGCGCCGAGAATTGCGCCGAACGTATTGGCGGCATAGACGCCTCCGGCGACGCGACCGGATTCTTCGTTGGTCGAGGCAGCCGCGGCGAGAGCGAAAGAAAAACTTGCTCCCCACAAGAACGTTGGCGGCAGAAAAGCCCAGAGACAGCGCACAATGTCGAGCTGGAACATTTGCCACGGGCTCGTTGCCAGCATCGGATCGATCGGCCAGTTCGGAAGCGAGTCGGAGATCATGAACGCCACCCACGCAATCCCACCGCACAGCAAAATCTGGGACCAGCCGAGCGCAAGCCTCGGGCGCAGACTGTTCAGCAAATACGAAGCTGCGCCGCTTCCGATCGCCAGGCCAACCAGGAACACTGCCAGAATGATGGAGAAGACATAAACCGTCGCGCCTAACATGATCCCCATCAGCCGCGTCCAAACCACTTCGGCGCCCAATGCGCACGCACCCGACAACGCGATCGCGACATAGATCGGCAAGCGGCTTCCGTCGGCCTCCGCGCGCGCAGTTTCACTTTTACCAACCACGTCCGCTGGGACTGGGCTTCGGCCAGCAATCGCGTAGCTTAGCAGTGCGACGGCGACGTTGATCCCGGCCGCGACGTAGGTCGCCACCGCCGTGTCATACACTCGCAGCAAATAGAATCCCGCGAGAAGACATCCGAACACGGCGCCGAGCGTGTTGCCACCGTAGAGCAGCGCCCAGGACGAGACACTACCGCCGTCGGCGCCCGCCCACTTCACAATCGCAGGCAACGACGCGCCCATCAGAATCGTCGGAGGCAGCAAACAAATCCCGCACAACATCCCGCGCAGCAACATGCCTGGCAAACCGTGCTCGGCGCCGCTGATGTATAGGCGAACAATGTACGGAACACCGAACAATACTGCGATTCCACAAGCCGCAATTCCAAATTCCAACCAACCATAGATCCGCAACGGATGGTAGTTTGTGGCGTACGCACTCATGCGTGCCGCGTCCCCACTCATGGGGACGCCCGGTGCTTTGTTCTTGACAAGACGCGGCAGCGCCAGGCTGCCAATACACAAGCCGCCCATGAATGTGGCCAGCAGGAACGCGAGCGACACCGCAGTCGAGCCGATGGCGAGTTGCAGCAGGTGATACCAGACAATTTCGTAGATCAGGGCCGAGCAGCCGCTAGCGGCGAACAGGATCACGAGAAGCGGGAGCGAGCGGCGATGAAGTGACAAGTTAAGTTAGGCTCAGCGGGAACCAGGCATCGAATGGAACCAATACTCCGAGCAGTCTTTTGTCGGGAGGCGCCGGACGCACGGGCTCATCGGTTTCGAACACAATTTCGATTTCTCTCAGCCCCACCGCCGCGCCCGGAACCTTCTCGTGGTAAACGTGCTCTCCAACTTCGCTGTACGTGTGCGGCCGAAGCCGGACGCCATTGACCCAGGCGGTCAGCGTCATGCTGGGACGCGCCGCCAGAGCCAGCGCCGGCAAGATAAATCTCAGCCGAACCTCTGGAATCACGTTTGCTGGACGCTTCGGAATCACGAAAGAGAAACGCCTTCCGGTCCACCGCACGTTCCCCTCGAGATCGTACCAACCCGCTGCCAGCTTGGCCGCAGAATGCAACGCGACGCTGCCGCTCTCCAGCAGGCAAAACGCGCGCTCGTCATGCTCGGCAGAAGATGGATCCGAAGTTTCCCGCGCACCAACGCTCGCAAAATCGCGCACGATCCACCCGGTCCTCTCGAACAAACGCCGCAGGCCCACTTCAGAGAAGATCCAGAAGTTCGTGAGATCGTCATTCGTTTCCGCGCCACCGACCAAGTATGCGACCGGCACATCGCGCAGTTCGGTTTGATGATCGGGCGTATAGCGCGCGATGCGCGTGCTCAGCAGGCAATACCTGGCGCGCTTGGCCAGCGACTCCAGCACGAAAAACGGATTCTTCAAATGGTAAAGCACGCCGAACATCATGGCCAGGCCGTAGGTTTGCCGTGGCAACTCGAATTGCCGGTCCAGGTCGACATCCAGTATTTCTACGGACGATCCCAGCGCGGTCTTCAGCGTGTGAATGCCCTCCATCATGTTGTAATTGGTCGCCGGATGGTCGAGCGCATGCACCGTGTTACCGAGACTCTCAAAAAAGAA
>JBGPSX010000328.1:0-4995 GCA_041490325.1 Bryobacteraceae bacterium
GGCGTCATGGCGCTGCGCGGCCACGCGTCGATTCAAGGCTCCACCGACATCCCCACCCTCTATCACTCCATCCAGGGCTATATGAACGCGCCGTCGGCGCTCAGGAAGCACGACACGCTGCAAGATTTCATCGCCACCGAATTGATACCGACGGGCTACTGGGCGAACATGCCGAAATTCATGGTCTCCTATTTGAAGTCCATGTACGGCGAAGCAGCCACGAAAGAAAACCAGTTTGGCTACGACTGGCATCCAAAAATTCTCGGCGATCACTCGCATATGGCGATGTTCGCGGCGATGAACGCCGGCAAGGTGAAAGGGATGATCTGCATCGGCCAGAACCCGGCCACCTCGATCAACGCCAAACTGGAGCGGACCGGACTGCGCAAGCTCGAATGGCTAGTGGTGAAAGACAACTGGATCACCGAGACCGCGACTTACTGGAAGAACGCGCCGGAAGTCAAAAACGGCGAGGTGAAAACCACGGACATCAAGACGGAAGTTTTCTTCTTACCCGCCACTCAGGTCGCCGAAGTTGAAGGCACCTTCACCAACACCCAGCGGCTACTACAATTCCATCATAAAGCGGCCGAGGCCCCCGGCGATTGCCGCTCCGATACCTTGTTCAGCTACGATCTCGGCAAGCGGCTTAAGAAGCTTTACGCCAATTCCACACTGCCGCGCGATGAAGGGTGGAAGAACCTGGTGTGGGACTACGAACACGAGAACGAAAGCGATCGCAAGAAAAGCGAGCCTTCGGTGTTGAAGATCTTGAAAGAGATCAACGGCTTTTTCACCGACGATCCCGCGCGCCATTGCGTAGGTTTCGCGGAACTCAAGGACGATGGTTCGACGACCTGCGCGTCATGGATATATTCGGGTGTCTATCCGGGCGTGGGAAAACTCCTCTCCGACCGGCGCACCCCCGACCCGCCCGGCAAACCCGGCGCGCAACTCAATTGGGGTTGGGCATGGCCCGCGAACCGGCGGGTGATGTACAACCGCGCCTCGGCCGATCCCGACGGCAAGCCGTGGAGTGAAAAAAAGAAATGGGTATGGTGGGACGCGGAGGCAAAGAAGTGGGTCGGCTACGACGTGCCGGATTACATCGCGGTGAAGCCGCCGGATGATAAAGCCAAGCCGGGCGCTCCCGGCATGGATGCGCTTCCCGGCACCGCGCCGTTCATCATGCGGCCGGACGGGCTCGGTTGGCTCTACGTGCCTGGCGGGCTCGTCGACGGGCCGCTGCCGACGCACTACGAGCCGGTCGAGTCGCCGGTCGCCAATTCGCTTTACAAACAGCAGGCGAGCCCGGTCTATAAACATTGGAAGGGCGACGGCAACGAGCTAGCCAAGATGGGCGATCCCAAGTTCCCCCATGTTCTGACAACCTATCGCTTGACCGAGCACTACCTCGCGGGCGGCATGAGCCGCTGGCTGCCGTGGTTGAACGAGTTGCAACCGGAGCTTTTTGTCGAGATCAGTCCCGAGCTGGCCCAGGAGAAAGGCATCAAGAACCTCGACTGGTGCAAGATAACCAGCCCACGGACGCAGATCCGCGCCAAGGCTCTGGTCACGCGCCGGATGCGCCCCTTCAAGATCGACGGCAAAGTCATCCACCAGGTGGGCATGCCCTGGCATTGGGGCTATGAAGGCCTATCGACCGGAGACGTCGTCAACGAGCTGACGTCCCTGATCGCCGATCCGAACGTGTCGATGCACGAGGCGAAGGCGTTCGTGTGTAATGTCGAAAAGGCGTGAGGCGTGAGTAAGAAATAACGCAGTGCGTTAGCGTTCTTCAAAGGAGGTCGGGAAATGGCTGCTCAAGTCGAACCCATGGGTTTCTACACCGACACGACCGTGTGCATCGGTTGCAAGGCGTGCGAAGTTGCCTGCAAGGAATGGAACCAGCTCCCCAGCACCAACGGCGGACAAAATACTCTCTCTGGCGACAGCTACGACAACACGCGTCGCCTCGACGGCATCCACTGGCGTCACGTGAAATTCATCGAGCAGTTCACGGAAGACCGCAAGGACGGCCGCTGGCTCCTCATGAGCGACGTGTGCAAGCACTGCGTCAACGCTCCTTGTCTAGAGGTCTGCCCGACCGGCGCCATCGTGCGCACCGAGTTCGATTCGGTCGTCATCCAGTCGGACGCCTGCAACGGCTGCCGCGACTGCATCTCGGCCTGTCCTTTCGGCGTCATCGAAGTCAATCCGGCCTCGGGGACCGCGCAGAAGTGCACGCTCTGCTATGACCGGCTGCAGGGCGGCCTGGAGCCTGCCTGCTCGAAGGCCTGTCCGACACAGTCGATCCAATTTGGAACCATCAAGGAGTTGAAGGGACGCGCCGAGAAACGAGTGGACCAGCTCCAGCAGTCGGGAGAGAAGAGAGCTTATCTTTACGGCGCGGATGAAAAAATGCTTGGCGGGCTCAATTCCTTTTACCTGCTGGTGGACAAACCGGAAGTCTACGGCCTGCCCGCCGATCCGAAAATGCCCACGCGCAATCTCAAATCCGGCACGTGGCTCTCCGCCTTCGGCGCCATTCTAGTCGGTCTGATGGGAGTCATCAATTTTCGTAACCGCGGCGCAAGCGAGAATTCTCGGGAGGATCGGCCATGAACACGTTTCCCTCCAGCACTTTTTTCAGCGCGCCGCCGGACTGGGGTTGGCTGATTGTGTTTTACTTTTTTTTCGGTGGCCTCGCGGGGGGATGTTACTTTCTCGCCGTGCTGATCGATTTCTTCGGCCGGCCGGAAGACCGTCCGCTCGCCCGTCTGGGGTACTACATCTCGTTCCCTTCTATCCTCATCAGTGGGCTGCTGCTGACTCTGGATCTCGGCAGACCCTTGCGGTTTTGGCATATGCTGATCCAGTCGAATACGTTTCAGCCTATCTTCAAGCCCTGGTCGCCGATGTCGCTGGGATCATGGGCGCTGCTGATATTCGGAATCTTCTCCCTTCTGTCTTTTCTGAGCGCCCGTGCAGAGGATGGCCGCTTAGAGTGGCCGAAGGCTCGGGACTTCCGCCCACCGGGAATGCTAGGAGCGATTCTTTCGGTGATCGGCGGGTTATTGGGATTCTACGTTGCCGGCTACACCGGAGTTCTTCTCGCCGTCACCAACCGTCCGATCTGGTCCGACACGCCTCTGCTCGGCATGCTGTTCGTCGTTTCAGCGGCATCGATATCGGCGGCTTTGATGATTCTGCTGGCGCAGAAGTCCGGCCGCACCATGCCGGGCGTTAATGCGCTGCACCGCTTGGACAGCTGGGTGGTAGCGTTGGAATTTGTCGTTCTCATCGCCGTCATGATTTCCTTAGGCCCAGTATTTCGTGCCTGGCTCAACGCCTGGGGTCTTCTGCTATTTTTTGGCGTCATCGTTCTTGGCATGCTGTTTCCCTTGGCTCTCTATTGGCGCAGACAATGGTTCGGCGATTTGAACGTCACCGCGGCCGCCGCAGCATCTGTATTAGCCGGCGGTTTCATTCTTCGCCTGGTCATCGTCTTTTCGGCGCAAGGAGTATGACGTGAGCCACACTGCGATTATCTTTCTAGCCGTTCTTTGCGCTCTTGCCGCCTGCACGAGTCCGGAAACTGATCGATCGCGCGGCGGTTCTGGCGCCGATGTCGGCAACCGGACCAAGGTCGTGCGCATGCATGAAGGCGCGGACCCTTTCTACAAAACCCCAAAACTCATTGCCAGCCAATCTGGGCCGTTGGCGTCGGCGCGCCAGGCCGACAAGCTTAGCCGCTAATGACGGCTTCGATCGAATCCGATCTCGGTGAACTCGGCCGCCAGCGCCCGGAGTGGCAGCCGTGGCTCACCGTGGTTGAGGAGGTCGTCCAAGAAATCGCCGACGCGAAATGGGACGCAGTTATTCCGGACCGCACGCAAGCACTGGAAAGCAAGGCGCCGCTTCTCGCGAGCACTACGATCGCTATAGAAATGACTTGGCTACGCCGGTGGATGGAACAGTTAATCAGGACCGCCAGCCGCAGTGGCACAAATAAAATGGCGACCTTGAAGGGCGCGCTTCAAGAGACGGCCGATACTCTTACCCTGTTCAAAGCTTCACTCCGCCTGGATGAAAGCGCACTGAAACAGATCGCCGTGAACGGTGGCGTCGACGCGGACGCGTTCAAGGCGGTTGCAGCGCTGTTACCCGTCCCGTTTCTGCACGCTTGCAATCGCCGCTGGGCGCATTCGCTTCCTCAAGGCTGGGTTGAGGGGTATTGCCCCGTGTGCGGCGCATGGCCTGCCGTCGCCGAAGTGCGGGGAATCGAGCGCAGCCGTTATTTCCGCTGCGGCCGCTGCGGCTGCGAGTGGCAAGTCAACTGTTTGGTTTGTGCGTACTGCGGCATGACCGACCACGAACAGTTGCTCTCGCTGGTACCGGATCAAGGCGGCAACACGCGCGTGATCGAAGCCTGCAAGCGCTGTCTCGGATATGTCAAAACTTTCACCACCCTTCAGGGCAGTCCGGCCGCCAGGGTCATGCTTGACGATCTCGCCAGCGTGGATCTCGATATCGCGGCCCTGGAGCATGGGTATAAACGTCCCCAAGGACCCGGCTACTGCTTTGACGTCACGGTGGTCGATAAAGCCGCCGAGAAATTTTCTTTTTGGCGAGGATAGGTGACTCAATCCATCCGGCCCGCGGACGTGTGCAAGACGCTGCTAGCCGCGCTCGAAGGCGCCGAAGGCCAGCGGCGAAAGCGCAAACGCGATCAGACGCCCGATGCCATCGGATTGGCGGTCAAGCGCTCGCTGCTGGAGCGAGTGGTTCAAGACGATCCGGAGCCGGAAGCGTTCGAAAAATGGCTGCTCAATTATCCTCTTACCTGCGACGATCCGGTCTTTACCGGATCGGCCTCGGCGATGGCGAGAGCCGTTTTCGAAGAATGGTGCTTGGCTCATTCGTTGGGAGACTTTAAAGCATGGTTGGACCGCGGAGCGCCGTCAGAAGACGTTGGCGACCGCAACGAAAAGA
>JBGPSX010000329.1:0-4995 GCA_041490325.1 Bryobacteraceae bacterium
AACTGCCACCCGTTCTTCACGGGACGCCAGAAGCTGGTGGACACTGAGGGCCGCGTAGACAAGTTCCAGAAGAAGTTCCAGAAATCCAAGGACTTGCAGGAAAAAAGAGGGCCGAAGAAGCTGGTAGCGAAGTAGGCTGTCTGCGATACGCGCTTACTACCGGAGGCGTTCACACGATTGTGAACGCGGCACGCACGAGTGCGTGCGCCACGTCAATTGCGAGCGGTTAACGCCGGTTCTGCTGTTCTTGCTGCTTGCGGCGTAGTTCCCGTTCCTGCCGAAGCTGCTCGTACTTGGGAAGCTGTTCAGGCGTGAGCATAGCTCGAACCTTGGCACGATAATCTTCGCGAATCTGCTTGATCACCTGGTCGTGCTTTTCGCGCACCTCATCGTTTCGCGTTCGCGTTTCATCAGAGATGCCGCTCAACTTCTGCATCTGCTCAGGACTCAGGCCCAGGTGAGTCTTCATTTCCTCCATGTACTGGTGGCGCCGCTCTTCCGGCGACACTTGGGGAACACTGCCGCTGGTAGCGGGAGGTTTGTAAATTCGATAACCGAGCGCGCCCACCACGGCTCCACTGATGAAAATCAGGAAGAGGTAGAGGGCGATAGGAAGATTCCCGCGCTTCATCTGTTGCCCGGGTCGGTCGCCTCGTGGATGATGCCGATGTCGGCCAGATTGTCGGGAGGATGGGCATCCGCGAGAACATCCAGGTAGGTTTCGTTCATCTCGCCACGATGGGATACCGGCAACACTGCTAACATCCCGAAGACCAGGCAAATCGCTGCCGCGGCAGCCACAAAGACCCGCGTCAAGTTTCTGAGACGAACCACGAGACTGCGCCGGAGCTCGATCTTGCGCCACAGTTCAGGCATAAATGTCGCGCTTGGATCGCGATCGGGCATGCTGTTCCTGTACCCGGAGAATAGATCGCTTAGCTCTTTATTCCATTGGTCCATATTCCACCTGTCCCATGGTCGTAACGATACCTTCGAACATCAAACCAATTCTAATCCTTCTCAGGCCTCGAACGCCCGGCGGCTCGCTTGGTTGCCTCATAAGCGTTGAGAACGCGCTGGCGTGCTCGGAACAATCTCACCTTTAGAGCATTTTCGTTCACTGCGTAGATCTTTTCAAGCTCCTTCAACGAAAGCCCTTCCACTTCCTTCAAGGTCAGCAGAATCCGATCCTGCTCAGAAACTTCACTGAGCAACGATTCTACCAGTTCCTTCACCTGCTTCTGACGCTGCTCTTCACCGGATACTCTTCCTCCCGCGGCGGCATCGGCCATCATGACCTGCTGCTCGCTGAGATCGGACATCCGCGATTCATTCCGGCGGCGTTGCTTTCGCAGATAATCATACGAAGCATTCACCGTCAGACGGTACAGCCACGGCTCGAAAACTTCCGGCGTCCGCAACTGGTCGAGCGAGTAATACAAACGCAAGAACACTTCCTGCGCCACATCCTCTACATCTTCGGGTCGCCCGATCAGCCGTCCGATCGTTCCCAGTATTCTCTTCCGATACGCTACCACGACCTGGTTGAACGCGGCGTCATCCCCAGCTTGCGCCTTTTGAATTTGCTCGAATTCAACCAGCATGCGGCTCACGAAGCCAGCCGCCTGCCTTCAAGAGTACAGGCGTACCGGCAAATTGTTAGGTTACAAGGGCTTGCGCAGGAAAGCAAAGAGTGTAAAGGCTTTTGCCTGGTACGGTACGGGCTGAGTTGACCGCCAATGTGGGGGGTATGGCGTGGTAACCCCCGGGCGGAGGTGGGTCGGATGGCAAGTTGGGTACAGGCACGGAGTTTCCGCCTTGCAGACTCTCCCATCGCCGGGAATAAGTCTGGCGGAAATCCGATCCTGCCCCCAACTTACCGGTCTGGCGGAAATCCGATCCTGCCCCCAAATTGCCGGCTTAGGTGGTTTGCCATCAGCATGTTAAAATCACGGTGTCCTCCCCCTTGCAGACCGTTTCATGGATTTCCTCCAGGGCCTGAATCCGCAACAACAAGCCGCCGTCCAGCACGTCGAGGGGCCGCTGCTGCTGCTGGCGGGGGCGGGCAGCGGGAAAACGCGCGTCATCACTCATCGGATGGCCCATCTGATGGAAGCGAGCCATGTTCCTGGCCCCTGCATCCTGGCGGTCACGTTTACGAATAAAGCCGCCGACGAGATGCGCCAGCGCGTGCAGCACCTGCTGGGTGGACGGAGCTCGCGCGAAGTTCCGCTGGTTTCCACCTTTCATTCCTTCTCGGTGCGTTTATTGCGCCGCGACGGCGCGCGTCTGGCCGACATCCGGCCTGGGTTCACGCCCAAGTTCACGATCTACGACGAAGACGATCAGTTGGCGGTGATCAAGTCGATTTTCAAGGCGGCCGGGCTGGATGAAAAATTCATGCAGTATCGCGCCACCTGTTCCTGGATCAGCCACCGCAAGAGCCACAAGGAATCGCCGCAGGACGTCTACGCCGCGTCCACCGATCAGAAAGTTTCGCAACTGGCTTCGATCTACGAAAAGTATGAAGCGCGGCTGAGGCAAGCCAATGCGTTGGACTTCGACGACTTGCTCCTCGAATCCGTGCGGCTGCTGGCGCACGATACGAACCTGCGGCATCAATACAACCGGCGTTTCGAATTCGTCATGATCGACGAATACCAGGACACCAATCGCACTCAATACGAGATGATGCGGCTGTTGACGGAAGCGCGCAAGAACGTGGCGGTGGTGGGCGATGAAGACCAGTCGATTTATGGATGGCGCGGCGCCGACATCCGCAACATCCTGGATTTCGAGCGGGATTATCCGAATGCAGCGGTGATTCGCCTGGAGCAAAATTATCGCTCCACCAAGAACATTCTCGAAGCCGCCAGCGCGGTGGTGGCGAACAATACCGAGCGCAAAGGGAAATGGCTCTGGACCGAAGCGGGCGCGGGCGAACGGATCGTTCGTTACGAAGCTTATGCTGGCGAGCAAGAGGCGCTGTTCATCGCCGATGCCATCGAGCGGCTGCTCTCGCAGAATCCGGACGATCGGGTGGCCGTGCTGTATCGCACTAATTTTCAATCGCGGCAGATCGAAGAGGCGTTGCGGCGTTATGGACGCTCCTACGTGGTGCTGGGCGGATTTAGTTTTTACCAACGCTCGGAAATCAAGGACGCTCTGGCGTACTTGAAGGTTTTGCAGAGCCCGCACGAATCGGTGAGCCTGCTGCGAATCATCAATACGCCCGCGCGCGGGATCGGCAAAGGCAGCATCGATCAAATCGAGCAGTATGCGCTGGAGCATGAGCTGAACGTGTGGTCGGCGATCGGCCGGATGCTGGATGAGAATCTCTTCGCCACGCGGGCGGAAGCTTCCTTGCGGGTGTTTCGAAACACCATTCAGGATCTGGCAGCGATGCTCGCGACGGCTAAGATTGATGGAATTCTGGAAGAGATTCTGAAGCGGACCGGATATATCAAGATGCTGGAAGGCAACAAGGATCCGGATTCCGAATCGCGGCTCGCCAATTTGAACGAACTCGTGAACGCGGCCGCTGAAGGCTCGGAGCGAGGAGAAACGGTCGCCGAGTTCTTAGATCACGCCGCACTGGTTGCCGATACCGACAATCTGGATGAGCGCTCGCCGATTTCGTTGCTTACGATCCACAACGCCAAGGGCCTCGAGTTTCCAATCGTCTTCATGGCCGGCATGGAAGAAGGACTGTTCCCGCATTCGCGCTCGCTGGATTCCAAGGCGGCGATGGAGGAGGAACGGCGGCTGTGTTATGTGGGCATGACTCGCGCGGAGAAACGGTTGTTCCTCACCAACGCGCGCTACCGGCGCCGCTGGGGCGGCGGAGACATGGAAGCCTCCATCGCATCGCGATTCTTGGACGAGGTTCCGAAAGCTCTGGTGGAGGATGTCGGTGAGCGGCGCCGCGCCCAGCAGCAGGTGGACCTGTATGGCGAGCAAGCCGAGGTTCGAGAAAAGGCCAAGCGCAATCTCTACACTGGAAAAACATTCAACTCGGTGGAGAACATTCAGCAGTTTTTCGCCGATCGAGGCAAGACGGCTCAACCGCAGGCGGCGGCTCCGGCCGCGCAGAAAATCGTTCCCAAAGCCCCGGCTCCAGCGCCTCCCAAGAAGAAGGGATTTCGCGCCGGCGTGAATATCCGGCATCCCAAATACGGGCTCGGAACCATCCTACGTCGCGAAGGCGAGGGCGACGATGCTAAGCTCACGGTAAGCTTTCCCGGCTACGGATTGAAGAAGCTGGTAGAAAAATACGCAGGAATCCAGGAAGAATGAATACTAAGAACATCACCGACAAAACAGAACGAAAGAAACTGAAGCGCGCCTCTCGCAAGAAGGCTGCGCCCAAACCCAAGCGGGCATCCGGCGTGGCGCGCGGCTCGCTCAAGAAGAGAGTAACTAAACTGACGAAGGGCCAAAGCAAGCGCTAAAACCAGCCGCCGCATGAGCTCACTTCTTCGCACCAAGAGCATCGATGCGCTCATTGCGGCATCCGAAGAACCAGACAAGCGGCTCAAGAAATCGCTGGGCGTCTGGAGCCTGATCGCGCTGGGCATCGGGGCCGTGATTGGTTCCGGCATTTTTACGCTGACCGGAACCGCGGCGGCCGGCGTTCACTTTCAGGACAAGTCGATTCTGAAGGCGCCGGTGCTGGATCTGATCCTCAACGGCATGGATGCGTCCACCTTGTCGGGACGCGCCGGCGCCGGACCCGCCATCTCGGTGTCATTCATCCTGGTCGCGATCGCGTGCAGCTTCGCCGCTTTGTGTTACGCCGAGCTGGCCTCGATGATTCCGATCGCCGGCAGCGCATACACCTATTCGTACGCGACGCTGGGCGAGATCTTCGCCTGGATCATCGGCTGGGATCTGATATTGGAATACGCCGTTTCCAACATGAGCGTGGCGGTGGGCTTCTCGGCTTACTTCAACGACATTCTCGACAATCTGTTCGGATTCCATTTGCCGAAGCAG
>JBGPSX010000330.1:0-4986 GCA_041490325.1 Bryobacteraceae bacterium
CAATCGCGACGGCTACATGAACAACATGCTGGAGTCGCAGGTCATCACTCGCACGACGCTCGAGTTCAATCCGCAGGTGGTCTACAACCATCACCAGACGGCGCCGTTTCCCGCACGCATCTGGATTCCGCCGTTCGCCGAGCCGATTTCGTCGAACGTGCATCCTCTTATGTGGCGCTGGGTCAACGTGTTTGGAACGTCCATGGCGGCATATCTGGATGAGCACGATATGCCGGGCGCGATGCACCGCGGCCGGTTCGACGATTGGTATCCGGGATTCATCGATCACGTCAACAATTTTCGAAATACCGTTTCGTTTCTAACCGAGACCGCGCTCTATCGCTACGCCACGCCGCACTTTTACACCGTCGACGAGTTTCCCAAGGACAAACAGGACCTGCGGACGGAGATGTTTTATTCGAGCCCCTGGAAAGGCGGATGGTGGCGGCTGGGCGATGCGGTGCATTACATGCTCGGGGCGTCGATGTCAGTGCTCGACACCGCCGCGAAGAACCGGGAAGAACTGCTCTACAACCGCTATCAGGCCGGCCGCGACGTGATCCGCCGGTTCGAAAAAGAGCCGCCGTTTGCTTACGTCATTCCGCGCGAGCAGCGCGATCTTCCCACCGCAGCGACGCTGGTCGAAAAGTTAATGATGGCGGGAATCGAAGTGCACCAGGCTGCGGGGCCGTTTCGCGCCAACGGGATGGAGTACAAAGCTGGCACCTGGGTTGTCCTGATGAATCAGCCGTTCGCCGCGCTTGTGAAGGAACTGTTCGAACCGCAGCGCTATCCGGACTTGAGGACGACGCCGAACAGCCCACCCGAGTTGCCGTACGACGTCACCGGCTGGACGCTGCCGATGCAGATGGGCGTTGAAACCTCCGCGGTCACCGTTCCTCTGGACCAGCACACGCGTGACCAGTTCAAGAAGATCGAACATATGGAGCCGATCGCCGGCGTGGTCGAAGGCTCCGGCACAGCGTTCACGTTCAGCCATCAAGTGAATGCGAGTGTTCGAACGATGAATGAACTGCTGGCGGCGGGCGCGACGATCACGTGGTCAAAAACTGATGGGGCAATCAGTGCGACAGGAATCGATCGGGCCAAGGCAGAGCCGATCTTCGCGAAGAACGGCGTGCAGGCCGCTGCGAAACCCGCGTCAGGAGCTACGCTGGCGGTGAAGTCGCCGCGCGTGGGTTTGTATCGCCCATGGTCCGGATCCATCGACGAAGGCTGGACGCGCTGGCTGTTCGAGCAGTACAACTTTCGTTCTTCAAACCTCTATAACGCCGACGTGCAGGCCGGACACTTGCGCGATCGATTCGACGCCATCGTAATCCCAGACATCAGCGTGCGCGGCTTGTCCGAGGGCTTTCAACCGGGGACCGTGCCCGGGCAATACGCGGGCGGATTGGGAGAGACGGGCATCGAGAGCCTGCGTGATTTTGTCTCCGAAGGCGGTACGCTGATCGCATTGAACGCTTCCTCGCAATTCGTCATCGACAAGTTCAACCTGCCCGTGACGAACGTTCTGGCGGGACTCAAGGATGAACAATTCTTCTGCTTCGGCACGCTGCTGAAGGTTGAGCTAACCGACGCGACGCATCCGGTGGTGATGGGGCTCCCACCCGAACCAATCGTCGTGTTCGAACGCGGGCCGGCCTTCGAGCCGAAGGCAGCGTTCAAAGGCAAGGTATTGGCGAAGTATTCGAAGGACCGCAATCCGCTGATGAGCGGCTACATTCTCCATCCCGAGCGCATTCAGGACAAAGCCGCCGCGCTGGATGTCGCGTACGGAAAGGGTCGCATCATTTTGCTGGGATTCAAGCCGCAGTGGCGCGGCCAGTCGCACGGCGCGTACAAGTTTCTGTTCAACGCGCTGTATTATTCGAGCACGATGGCGCCAGCGGAAACCCCTGCGGGCTCCAAGCCGGCCAACGCCGAAGCCGACAGTTGGCGCAGCACGGTCAATTCGGTGCACACCGACCTGCAAAAGCTACTCGATCAGAACAAAGAATATTTTTCAGCTCGCGGGGCCGCTGCCGTGGACGCCGGGAAGAACCTCGAAGCCGCACTGGATCAATTTCAGAAGGATCGCATTACCGCGCTCGACGTAGCACGCGAGACCGCCGAGGAGCGTGCAACGGCGCGCAAGATCTTCGAATATACGAACCAGCTTCGAAAGTTGCTCTCCGATCTGCGCACCAAAGACCTGAGCAGCTCGAAGTTTTCCGACGTCCAGGAACAGTACAAGCTCGAAGCACTGGAACAGGATGTCGCGACGGGCCTGGCGAAAAAGCCGTAAGCTTTAGTGATGCGTGCTTTCGTGACTGGAGCCACCGGGCTCCTGGGCAATAATCTCGTCCAAGCACTGCTGGCACAGGGCCACGAGGTGCGGGGGCTGGTCCGGTCGCCGGAGAAAGCGCGTCAGGTATTTCCGAATCAGCCGGTTGATTTCGTCACCGGCGACATGACCAACATCGCCGGTTTCGCCTCGAAACTTTCAGGTTGCGATGTGCTGATTCACACGGCTGCGTATTTTCGCGAATATTATCAACCCGGCAATCATAAGGGCACGCTCGAGAAGATCAACGTCCAGGGCACCATCGATCTAATGATCGCGGCCGAGAAGCAGGGCGTAAAGAAGGCCATTCACATCAGCTCGGCGTCGGTTATCGAACGGAAAGCGGATGGAAGCGCGGGCGATGAAAGCTCGCTGCCTAGCACCCGCGCGAATTCAAACCTCTACATTGCCAGCAAGGTGCAGGCCGAGTTGGCGATCAAGCGGTTTCTCAAAGAGAGAGCTCTTCCGGTGGTGATGATCCTGCCTTCGTGGATATGGGGACCGGGTGATTGGGCGCCCACCGCCGCCGGTAAGCTGGTGCTCGATTATTTGAAGCAGAAGCTGCCCGGTGTTGTGGACGGGGGATCGTCCATCGTGGACGCGCGCGATGTCTCCGGCGCGATCTTGAACGCGGTGGGTCGAGGGAAGTCGGGCGAACGCTACATCGTGGGCGGGTCGTATTTTGAGTTTGCCGATGTGCTTGCAACGCTCGAACGGGTCACTGGCGTACCGGCGCCGGTGCGCAAGATTCCTTACGCGCTGTCGCTCGCGGTCGGGGCTGGTGCGGAAACCTGGGCTCGTCTCACAGGAACTACTGCGCTGGTGACATTGGCTGGCGTTCGGACATTGCATTCCCGGAACGCAGTGAGATCGGACAAGGCCATGAGCGAATTGGGCGCGACGTTTCGTCCCTTTGAAGAGACGGTGCGGGATGAAGTGGAATGGTTTCGGAAGCGGGGACAAGTTTGAATAGACGCGAAACGCTGGCTGCAATTACTGAGATTGGAATGGTGCCCGTAGTGCGCGCCGATAGCGTGGAGGGGGCCATCCGCGCCATCGAGGCGATTCATCGCGGTGGGATTCGCGTCGCTGAGATCACCATGACCGTGCCGGGGGCGATTCGTGCACTCGAAAAAGTTGCCGATAAGTTCGGGGACAAGATTTTGCTCGGCGCAGGAACCGTCTTGGATCCCGAAACAGCGCGCGCCGCCATGCTGGCAGGAGCGGAGTTCTTCGTCACGCCGAGCCTTAACCTCGCGACCATCGAAATGGCCAATCGATACTCCAAAGTGATCATGCCGGGCGCGCTCACGCCCACCGAAGTCCTGACGGCGTGGGAAGCGGGCGCCGATGCCGTCAAGATTTTCCCGTGCAGCGCGGTGGGTGGCGCGAAATACATCAAAGCCTTGCGCGCACCCTTCCCGCAGATCGCCATGGTGCCGACGGGCGGCGTAAATCTCGAAACGATTGGCGATTTTTTGAAGGCCGGAGCGTGCGCCTGCGGCGTTGGCGGCGAGCTGATCGATTCAGCCAACATTCGCGATGGAAAGTTCGAAGTGTTCGAAGAACGCGCCCGCCAATTCCTGCAAGCAGTCTCCAGAGCGCGGGCTTGAAAACCGCTCCCTTCGGTCACGGTTAGGAGCAACGCGCATAATAGGAGCAACGCCTATAAAACGTCCGAACCCCCTTATGTCCGAATAACCCCTAGCCGAGCCGTGACCGAAGGGAGCGGTTTCCAACAGCTAGGAAAACAGCCGGTCGAAAATTTCGCGCGTCCGGTTCTGGATCTTGGACAGCTCCACCTTGAGAGGCTGCCGATTCAAATGTTCCGGCGTCCAGCGCTGCACCAGCTCAGTCAATACCTCGAGCTGCGATTCAGAATTCGGCAAACTTCCTTCCGCGTGGCCTGAATAAACCCGCAGGCCGTGATCCATGGCGCGATAGAACGTCGCGGCGTCGCGCAAAAACTCGGCGTCTACGCGCTCTAGATGACCCATGGCTTCGATAATGTTGATGCGCGCGGGCGTATTCAGAACCTTATAGAAGATGCCTGCGGCCTTGAGACGCAGATACAACAACGAGAAATCGATGTCGTAAAAACCTCCCAGGCCGGCCTTGAGCGGATGTCCGATTCCTTGTTCCTTCTCGAGGCGCATGCGCATCTGCCGGAGATCTGTTTTCGAGCGGCCGCTCTGTCCGTAGCGGCGCCAATCCACCTGTTGGAGATCGTTGAGGAAGCTGGTGGCGCGATCCGTATTACCAGCCACGGCTCGCGATTTCATGTAAGCAATGCCTTCCCAGGCCTCCGCTTTGCTGGCGAAATAATCTTTGTAAGACGCTTCCGCTTGAACCAGAGCGCCCGCGCTGCCGTTCGGCCGCAAGCGCGTATCCACCGTGAACATTAGGCCGGCCCCCGTGTAGGCGGTGATGAGATCGATCATGCGTCCGGCCACGCGTGTCCAAAAAAGATGCTCGACGTGATCCTCATCGGGAAGTACAAAAACGAGATCGGCGTCGGAAGCAAGATCGAATTCGCGCATTCCGAGCCGGCCCAGTGCGATGACCATGAGTTGCCGGCCGGCGTGGTATTTCTTCGCGGATGGTGGATGAGTCTCCAGCACTTGGTCAAGCGACATGCG
>JBGPSX010000331.1:0-4939 GCA_041490325.1 Bryobacteraceae bacterium
GGCCAGCGCCGTGCCATCGTCGGAGACGAGCCCGGAATCACGCGGGATCGTATTTACGGACAGGCGAACTTTCTGGGAAAGCACTTCGAAGTAGTGGACACGGGCGGCATTATTCCCAACGATGCCGAAATGATCCCAGCCGAGATCCTGAAGCAGGCGCGCGTTGCGTTCGACCACGCCGCGCATATTATTTTCCTGATCGACGGCCGCGCCGAGATCACGGGCACCGACCGCGACCTGGCCAAGATGCTCCGCCGCCTGGGAAAGCCGGTATCGTTGGCGGTGAACAAGATCGACAGTCCCGTGCGCGACCATCTCGCGCACGAGTTCCACGCGCTCGGTTTCAAGGACTTATTTCCGATCTCATCGGAGCATCGGATCGGCTTGGACGACTTGCTCGATCACGTGACCGCGACCTTCGAAAAGACCACCCCGACCGAGGCGCCCGTCGACCAACCCAGAGCCATCAAAGTCGCAATCATCGGCCGACCCAACGTGGGCAAATCCACTTTGCTCAACGCGCTGGTGGGCGAGGAGCGCGCCATCGTCTCGCCCGTGGCCGGCACCACGCGCGATTCCGTGGATGAGACGGTGGTCCACAACGACGTGGAATATTTGTTTGTGGACACAGCCGGCATCCGGCGCAAAGGCAAGACCAAGCTGATGGCCGAGAAGCTCAGCGTCGTTATGGCGCGCCGGAACATCCGCATGGCCAATGTTGTGGTGCTGGTTCTGGATGCCAGCGAAGGCGTACTCTCGCACGACGCCACTGTCGCTGGTTATGCGCATGAAGAGGGCCGGGCGGTGATTCTGTGCGTCAACAAATGGGATCTGGCCGGCCAGAAGGGCAAGCGCGACTTCACGCAACAAATCCGCGATGAACTGAAGTTCCTGGAATACGCGCCCGTGACGTTCGTTTCGGCGAAAAGCGGCGCGGGCGTGAAACAGCTCTTCAAGATGATCCGCGATGCCTATGCGGAAGCTTCTAAGCGCATCACCACCGGCGAACTCAACCGCTTCGTCAAGGCGCTGGCCGCCGATCGCGATATGAAGGTTTACTACATGACCCAGGCATCCGTGCGGCCGCCGGCATTCGTCGTATTCACCGACAAAGGCAAGAACCTGCATTTTTCGACGGAGCGTTTCATGATCAACCAACTGCGGAAGCGGTTCGGATTCGAAGCGACGCCGATCGTGATCAAGGCCAAGCGCAGGTAAAGCCAGGCGCAGATAAAAAATGGCGCATGCTGTTTGGCATGCGCCTCAAGACGACGATCAGAACGCGTGAACTGAAGAGATTCCGTTAGCCTGCAAAACAACCTGCATTTTCTCAAGCGCCGATTTGTGGATCTGGGAGACGCGGCTCTCATTGATCCCCAGTATCCCGCCGATTTCCTTCATCGTCATCTCGTTGGTGTAGTACAAGAAGACGACCTTCTGATATCGCTCCGGCAGAGTCTTCATGGCGACGCCCAGCACCGAGCGCATCTGCTCGCGCGAACACATGTTGTCCGGCTGGGTTTCGGGCTTGCTGGGGAAATCCGGAGCGGGCAGATCATCATGTTCGGCCGCTCGCGACGATGCAGAAATCAGGCCGACGCTGCGCAGGTCAACCATCATCTGCCGCCAGCGCTCGACATCGACGCCCAGCTTCTCGGCGATTTCAGATTCCGTGGGAGTGCGCTGCAGAGCCGCGGAGAGCTCTCTGGTGGCGGCTTCCACCTGCTTGTGGCGGCGCCTGAGGTCGCGAGAGGCCCAGTCCAGTTGGCGTAGGCTGTCCAGGATGGCGCCCTTGATCCGATGCTTGGCGTAACTTGAAAAAGCAACTTGTTTCTCGGGGTTGAACTTGCTGGCCGCGTCGAAGAGCCCGAGCACGCCGGCGTGAACCAGATCGTCCAGGTCGACATGCACCGGCAGATTCTCGTGCACCCGGATCGCAATCGCCTTGACGAGCGGAAGATGCTCGAGCACGATGCGGTCGCGGCGCGCGATTCTCACCGCGGTGATCGACTGCGCGGTCTTCATCTTCATCTGAGTTGCTGCTTTTGCCATCGACTTTTCCTCGCTGACTGGATCTACCGGCGTCCTTCTAGGTGCAAGCCGGTCACCACACGAGGGCTAAGAAAAAACCTGACCCCCGAGTACGGTGCTTTCAGCCAGGAACATACCCGATAGGCCCTGCGACTCAACAAGTTGGAACACGAGCCACAGCGACGGATAGGAAAATGGATCTCGAGGTACTTAGTTGGTACTGGGCGTCTCGAATTTCGTTATGGAACTAATTGGCTATGCCGCCGATGCCGAAACGGGACTGGCGTTCCAAAATGAAACGCGAACCGTCTTCGTCTCCTTCTTCTCTTATCGGTGGTTTTAGGATTGACGTGAGGGACTACGGCTTTCGCGCGATGGCTAAGTAGGTTCTCACCGCTAGTAGTGCGAGGAACACCCAAACGAATAGCCGGAAGGCGCCGTCGAGCGTCACCCCGGCTAGTAAAGCGATGCTCCCGTAGCAGGCCAACGCTACGTAGAACTTTGGTCCCTTACGCGGGTCAGATTCCGGCGGGTTCGAAGGCGTCAAGCTTCTCCGAGCTTAACCTCTTCGCCGCCGGCCTGCTTCCCCGCCCGGCCTGCTTCCCCGGCCGGCCTGCTCAGGTCATTTCCATGAAATCGTCGTTCGACCCGAAGTCGTCCGCGGTTGCCGCCGGAGAGCTGTGGCCAGAGGCGGCTGCCTTATACAGGGTCAGCTTTGCGCGAGCTGGAAAGACGGGAGGGCGTAGCTGGCATGCGACTGGGCGGCCTGGCTGCCTTCGTCGTGCGCGCTTGCGGCGCGCCGTACCGATGTCCATCGGCATCGGAGCCGCCGCCCACGATCAACGCCAGTTGTTGAGCCACGTTCTTCAGGGAAGCCGCCTGCGCGGTGAGTTCTTCCAATGCCGGCGCGCTCTGCTCGGCGTTGGCGGCCGACGATTGCGCCACCTGCTCCATCTGAATGATCGCCTTGGATACCTGATCGATTCCGCGCGTTTGTTCCTGGCTGCCCAGACTCACTTCGTCCACCAGCGTTTTCACTTTCGCGGACTCTTCAGTGAGAGCTTGTATCGCGGCGGTCACTTGCTCCACCTTGGTCTTCCCGTCATTGGCGGTAGCGATGGACGCCTCTATCAGCGCGGCGGTGTCTTTGGCGGCTTGCGCGCAGCGTTGCGCCAGATTCCGGGC
The DNA here is from genome assembly GCA_041490325.1 of Bryobacteraceae bacterium. Classification (GTDB taxonomy): domain Bacteria; phylum Acidobacteriota; class Terriglobia; order Bryobacterales; family Bryobacteraceae; genus Palsa-89. The sequence goes on from JBGPSX010000331.1 coordinate 3,217, forward strand.
TTCGTCGGCCATCACCGCGAATCCCATGCCGGCCTCGCCCGCACGAGCCGTTTCCACCGCTGCATTCAGCGCCAGGATGTTAGTTTGGAATGCGATCTCATCAATCACCTTGATGATCTTTCCGATCTTGTCGCTGGACGCATTGATGTCGCCCATCGCGATCACCATTTTTTGGAGCGCGTCGTTAGTTTCATCGAATTTCTTCTGGGACTGCGCCACCAGTGCCGCCGCTGAGCGCGAGTTCTCCGCGTTCTTGAACGCCATGGAATTGATCTCATTGCTTGAAGCGGAGGTTTCTTCGAGCGAGGCCGCCTGCTCGGAAGCGCCCTGCGCCAGCGACTGGCTGGAGGAGGCAATCTGGCCGGATGCCGACGCCACCTTCTCGGATCCTTCCGATAGTTCTGTAACGACCTGCCGCAGGCTCTTGTTGATGGCGCGTATTACGAACATGACCGCGGCGCCTAGGGCCAGGCTGATCGCGATCAGAATGATGGCGATCCAGCGGCTGGACGAAATGCTACTGACGGCGTCCTTCGAGGCTTCCTCTTCAATTTCGTTCTGTATCTTGAGCAACCGGCCGCTGGCATCCAAAATTTGCTCACCGGAAGTCATCGCCTTGTCGAGCAGACCCTTGAGGTGCTCGTCAAATTGCTGACTGTCGGCGGCAGCCACGATTTGCTGGTAGACGGGCAGCCAGGCGTTCAATTCCGTTTGAACGACCTCCAAGGCTTGCCGTCCCTCGGCTTATAGATCAATGGCCGAATATCTGCGATCGCCTTTTGTAAGCCATTCAGTCCTTCCTGAAAGGCCTTCTTGGATTGCTCCACTTTCGGCGGCTCCTTCAGCATGTCGAATAGGACTACACGCCGTTGGGCGGCCCTCATCTGATTTGCGTGGTTGGCCATCGCGCTGCTCAACTCCAGTTTCGCCGAGATCTGGTTTATCTCCGTGTCCAACTCTTTGCCGAGCCTTCCCACCGCCGACAAAGACGACCAAGCCAACCCCAACACCAGCGCGATCAAAGCGCCGAACCCAATCATCAACTTTTTTCCCGATTGTCATAGTGTTTTTCCTTTGCACTACTGCAGGGGCAACGCTTCCTCGATCCCGTGAAAATCCTGGGGCTCAGAATCTGATCGATGTCGAGCAACATCTTGACCTTGTCCTTCACTTTTGCCATCCCCAGCAAATACGGCATCGTGGCGCCGCAGCCGAAGTCCGGCATGTCTTCGATATCACGCGCTGCCAGATTCAGCACTTCAGAAACCTCACCCACGACGATCCCGGTCTGGGTCACACGCTCTCCCGCCCGGACCTGCACTACGATGATGCAAGTGCGCTCGGAGTATTCCATCTCCGGCAGGCCGAACTTCAGACGAAGATCGATCACCGGCGCCACCTTGCCGCGCAGATTGATCACGCCCTTGACTTCCAGTGGCATGTGAGGCGCCGCGGTGATCTCCCTGAATCCCCATGATTTCGCGGACTTTCATGACTTGAAAGGCAAATTCCTCCCGCCCCAGACGAAAGGTGAGGCACTTCCCCCCGCGGTCCTTCTCACGCGTGTTTCCTGCAACATCAGGTTTCTCGGCAATGGCTGATGGCATCTTTTCGATTCCCGGACTTCATATCGGAAGCGCAATGACAAACATGAGGACGAAATGTTTAGCCAATGAGCAACTGGAGGGCCTCGGAGTCCAGCCGGTGACAGGAATCCGCCGCA
>JBGPSX010000332.1:0-4939 GCA_041490325.1 Bryobacteraceae bacterium
CGAACTCGACCGCGTGCTCGGATCCGAAGCGAATTATGCTGGCATGAGTTTTCTGACTTTAGACAAGCTGAATAACTTGCGCTACGGCTCGGAAATTGTCAACGCGGTTTGTGACGCACGGCTGGAGCACGGTCCGGGCCTCGGGACATTCGCATTCGACGACGAAGGCGTGCCCGCGCAATCGGCCGACATCATTCGAGCGGGAAAGTTCGTCGGCTACATGACCTCGCGCGAAACCGCCTCGGCCATCGGTCAAACCAGGTCGAACGGCACCATGCGCGCCACCGGTTGGTCGCGACTGCCCTTAATAAGGATGACCAACGTGAGCCTCCTTCCCGGCGAGCAGACCCTCGAAGAAGTTTTCGGCGGCGCCAGCAGCGCGATCTACATGGAGACCAACCGGAGTTGGTCCATCGACGACAAGCGTTACAATTTCCAGTTCGGTTGCGAGATCGCCTGGGAGATCCGCGATGGCAGGCGCGTGCGCATGCTGAAGAACCCGACCTACAGCGGCATCACCACCGAGTTCTGGAACGCCTGCTCGGCTATTGCGAACCGCGATCACTGGGTCTTGTGGGGCGTGCCCAATTGCGGCAAGGGACAGCCCGAGCAGGTGATCGGGACCGGCCACGGCGCCAGCCCGGCGCGTTTTCACGACATCAAGATCGGAGCCGCCTATGCCGGCTGACTTGAAGCAAGCGCCGGTATTGACGATCGAACGCTGCCGCGAATTATTCGATATCGTTCAGCAGGTGGCCAAGGCGCGCGGCGTCACCGATGTCGAAGCGCTGTTCGGCGGGCATCGCGATGCACTCACTCGCTTCGCCAACAACACTATTCATCAGAATGTCGCCGAGCAGGCGCAGTGGCTTTCCATTCGCGTGCTGATCGGGCAGCAGACCGCGCGTGCCACAACCAATCGCTTCGATGTCGATTCCATCGAGCGGGCGGTAGAGGAGGCCATCGCGCTAACAAAATCGGTCGCGCCCAATCCGGATGTGTTGCCTCTTGCGAAAACAGTGCCCGTGCCGGGAATCGATCGCTTCGATCCTGCGACGGCCGATGCATCGCCCGGAGAGCGCGCGAAGGCGGTGGCCGAAGCAATTGACCTGATTGCGGGAGCGGGACAGACAGCCGCGGGAATTTACTCCACCGGCCAGACTGTCGAGGCGATCCTGAATTCTGAGGGCGCTTACGCCTGGCATCAGGAGACACTTGCGCAGTTTTCGATCACCGCCATGGCGAACGATAGCTCCGGTTGGGCCAAAGCTTCATCTGTCCAGCGCCGATCCGTCGATCCACTCGAATTGGCGCGCACGGCCCGCGACAAGGCCAAGCTTTCGCTGAATCCCCGCGAGATCGCGCCCGGCCACTACACTGTCGTACTCGAGCCGGCCGCGGTCCTCGATCTGGTTGGCCAGATGTTCGGCGACTTCAGTGCCACCGCTCTGCAGGACCAGCGCAGCTTCCTCACCGATCGCCTGAACACCAAGCTGTTCGGGGAAAATATCCATATTCATGACGATGTCGCGCATCCGCTCCAGGCCGGCGTTCCGTTCGACGGCGAGGGCGTGCCGCGACGGAAGCTGGTGCTGGTGGACGCGGGTGTGCCGCGAGAAGTGGCCTATTCACGAGCGAGCGCGCATCGCGCCGGCGTGGAACCTACCGGGCATGGATTTCCCTTGCCGAACGAGATCGGCGAAGCGCCATTGAATATTGTGATCGCCGGCGGCGGCATTTCCACCGAGCAGATGATCGCGTCCATCGAGCGTGGCGTCCTGGTCACTCGACTCTGGTACATCCGCGAAGTGGATCCTTACGAGAAGATCATGACCGGCATGACTCGCGATGGCACTTTCCTGATTGAGAATGGCCGCCTGGTGCGCGGACTCAGAAATTTCCGATTCAATCAAGGCCTGATCGAGTTGCTAAATAACGTGGAGGCGCTTTCACCATCTGTGCGTGCGTCGGGCGAAGAAGCATTCGACATGGTGGTGCCGGCCATGCAGGTCCGGAACTTTCACTTCACGGAAGTCACGCGCTTCTGAACCAGGACCGGTGCGAGCACGGAGAGTTTGCCGTCGACGCTCGCCGGCGCCTCAAGGCCAAGAATGTTCGCGATCAGCGGAAAGATGTGGATGTTCTCGAACTCCGCGATCGTCACTCCGCGCTTGAGGTTCGGGCCGCGCGCAAAGAAGATGCCGCGCATATCCGGCACAAGCGCGACGTCGTAGCCATGCATGCCCTTTTGCGGGGTCTGATCTTCTCGCCGTGGCCGGTGTAGCACGACGGGCTTAAGCGCCAAGAGCAACAGATCTCCGATGCGCTCGTCTCCCGAATAATGCAACCGCGCTGGAATATCGCTGGGCCGGTAGGCTTCGAAGCGATCGTCCTTGCCATGCAACTGCGCGTACAGTTGGTCCAGCTTGACTGCATCGCGCGAGTACAGCTTTACGTCCGTCGCGTTCACCTCCATCCGCACGCCCTCAAAATTCGCAAGCTTCGTCAGATCGATATCGCCCGTCACGGCGGTCATGCCGTGATCGGAAACTACGATGATGTTAACCGGAACGCCAATTCTGTCGATCTCGCGGAATAGCCTTCCAAGACGCCCATCCATGTCTTGTACGGCATGGCGAGTCTCAGGAGCGTCCGGTCCGAACGTATGCGCCTCGTGGTCGACATCGGAGAAGTACAGCGTAATAAAATGTGGCCGCTCAGCCTTGGGCAATTTCAACCAGGCCAGTACTTGCGCAATCCTCTGCTCGTTCGTGATCTTTCCGTCGTAGTGGTAAAAGTACGTTGGCCGGGTATGCTGAATCTCGACATCGCTGCCCGGCCAGAACATAGACGCAGTTCTCATGCCCTGTTGCTCGGCCAGCACCCACAGCGGCGCGCCGCCCCACCAGGCCCCGTCACTGGTCTTTTGCGGGTCGTGAAAACTGAACTCAGCCTGCCGCTTCCAATCCCAAAAGACGTTCTCGACGATTCCGTGATGCGCCGGATAAAGGCCGGTCACAATGGTGTAGTGGTTCGGAAAAGTATTTGTCGGAAAAGATGGGATCAGCGCTTTCGCGGCAACGCCGTTCCTGGCCAATTGCAGAAGATTGGTGGCGCCATAACGCTCTGCGTAGTCATAGCGAAAGCCATCCAGCGAAATCAGTAGAACGTACGGCTTGTCCTGCTGAGACTGCGCGTTGACCACCGGCGCCGCGACAGCCCACAACAGCACGAACAGCCGGCGCGCTAAAACTCTCATGGTGGCTGGAATGTACCACATGCCTGTAAGATAAGATTAGCGGGTATTACGTGCATCATCACGGCCATCAACACGCCACCGGAAAGATCTTGAAGTGGTCCAGCATTGCCACGCTCCTGTTCGTAGTGGTCGAACTGGTTGCCGGGATTCGCGCGCATAGCCTGTCGCTGATTTCTGACGCCGGCCACAACTTCACCGATGCCCTATCGCTGGTGCTGGCCGGCATTGGGCTTTACCTCCAGTCCAAGCCCGCAGACAGCATTAAGACTTACGGCTATCATCGCGCCGGTGTTCTGACAGCGTTTGTCAACGCGCTCACGCTGGTCGGAATCGCAGTCTACATATTCTACGAAGCCTGGCAGCGCTTCCTCTACCCGAAACATGTTGAAGAGTGGATCATGCTGTGGGTCGCCGTCGGGGCGCTCGCACTGAATGGCGCCATCATGTGGGGGCTGTACCGCGACAAGGATCACGATCTCAACATCCGCGCCGCGTTCATCCACATGCTCGGAGACGCAGTCAGTTCGGTCGCCATCATCGCGGGCGCGCTCGTAATCCACTACACCGGATTAGACGTAGTCGATCCCATTCTTTCGGTGCTGATTGGCATCCTGATTATCTGGAGCGCCTGGGACATCATCCAGGAGTCGCTGAACGTTCTGCTGGAAGGTCTGCCGCGCGGCATGGAGTTGAACAAGGTGACGGCGGCTTTACTCAATATCGACGGCGTAGTCGACGTACACGACCTGCACATCTGGAGCCTTGGCTCGACCGCGCACGCCTTGAGCTGTCACGTCCTCATCGAGGATATGCCAACGTCGGAGAGCAATGCTATCCTCCAACGAATCAATGATTTGCTGTGCAAATATCAAGTGAATCATACAACCATTCAGTTCGAGCATACGAAGTGCGCGCTGTCCGATATGCCTTGCTCGATCGTCGCAACTTCCCATCAGCACGAACACCAGGATTAGCCCCGTCGTCCTTACCGAACTTTACTGGACCCAACGTAACTTCCCGATTAGGAGTACCATCTCTAAGTGCAGGGATAAGACCGCCCTAACAAGGAGAAACAATGAAGATTCGCTTAGCATTGCTCACCTTCGCTTTAGCTGCCGTGGTAGCGTTCGCGGCTGATGCGACAGGTAAATGGACCTGGGAGCAACAGGGACGCGCCGGTACGCAAACCCTCACACTGACACTGAAGGCTGACGGTGGCAACTTGACCGGAACTCTGGCCGGCGGACGCGGCGGTGACGTCGAGATTTCTGACGGCAAGGTCAACGGCGACAGTGTCTCGTTCAACGTGATTCGCGAGTTTCAAGGCAACAAGATCACGATCAAGTACTCCGGCAAAATATCCGGCGACGAAATGAAGCTGACCGTCGAAGGCGGCAGAGGGCCGCAAGAGATCACGGCCAAGCGCTCCACCACCTAAACAGGCGAGTAAGGGGAACACTGAACAGTATCGAGCTGGCGGGGCTCAGTAGACGCTCCTCCAGCTCACGCTTTTTTGAGGGACAATCTCGGTATGGCTACTCCTCCTTTGCCACCACCTTCACCCGGCGGTCTTCAGCCGGCTCAGAAAAGCAACGTACTCAAATGGGTTCTCATCGGCGTCGGCGGATTTTTCGCACTGATGATTATCATCGTCGTTTGCATTGGCTTTTTTGTCGTCAA
>JBGPSX010000333.1:0-4936 GCA_041490325.1 Bryobacteraceae bacterium
ACAATGCCGCGGATGCGCGCTAGCGTCAGCTCGAGCTTGTCCGGCGCCGGCGTCACCGGCAGGAACATTCCGTTTTGCACCGTGCGCGGATTGACGGGTTTGAGATGCAGCGCTAGCGCCAGCGTGGCCGCTTGCGGGGGATGAGCTTCGAGATCCATTTGCAGCAGCTTCAACAGCGCTTTGCTCTCGCGCATCGGAATGGGTAGACGTAGCGTTCGGATATGCTCGGTTTTGTCGTCCAACTCCAGGCGAATGCTGACTTCGCTCGAAGCCATCCCATGCGATACAAGCTGGTCACACTGCTCGTTGAGCATGCGTGCGATCAGGAACAGCAGTGGCTCCAGCAGATCCACAGGATGATCCAGCTCGATACGTCCGTCGTAGGCAATGGCAGGCTGAAAGATCCGCAACGGCCGGTGGATCGCGCCTTTCGCCAGCCGTTGCAGATAGACGCCGTCTGGCCCGAATCGTTCGGCGATGCCGGTTTCAGGGAGTTTTGCAAGCTGTTCGAAAGTGTGGATTCCCCAGCGATCCAGCGTCTCCGCCAGTTCGTCCGAGATCGGCAGGTTCGCGATATCCAGATGATCCAGGGTGGGCGCGATCGTGACGCCGGCGAAATTTCGAGCGGCCAGAATTGCTGATTCCGCCGTTTCCGCAATAGCTACATGGATGCACGGTCCAGCCTGTTGTGCGATGGCCTGCGCGATTTGCCGCGGAGTGCCGTGCAGCCGCTTCAATCCATCGATACAAAATACGATGGTGTCCGGCGCGGTCTGTTCGAACCAGGGCGAGAAAGCTCCGGCGATTTGAGACAGGTCCGCGCCGGTTCCATGAATGCAGGCGAACATTACCCAATCGCCCTCGCTTTGATTTGAGCCGCGACCTGTCGAACCGGCTTGCGGGGCGCTGCTTCGAATTCAACTTCGCGCAACAGTTCGAAACCCGGCGCTCCGGCCCATACCGTTTTTTTGCGCTGCATCTCGAGCATCAGCGAGGCGCAGGACCTTGCCATCGATTCTTTTTCGACTAGCGCAAGAATGGTTGGAGTGTTCTCGATCGCGAGACGGAATCGATACCAGTAGGAAATCGGGATGCGATTTGCAATTTTCGGCGCGACCTGGCAAAGATCGAGCACGACAGCTCCGAATCCACCGGCGTGCAGCAGCGCATCGGCGGCTTTCAGCGCGTGTCCGGCGTTATGACCGCAGCGCACCCAAAGGAGCTGTGAGAGCGACACCCCTGCTGCCGCCGCCGATACAGGATCGAAAGAGTCGTCCGTATCGACGTAGGCGCAGATCTCAAGCTTGCCGGTTGCAGCAGCCAGCAATGAATGGACCAGCGTAGTGCGGCCGGAGCTTTCCTGACCCAGGATTTCAGAAATAGCGCCTCGCGGGAAACCCTCAATGAGAGTATCCAGCGAGGCCAACCCGGTAGGGAGAACCTCCCGAATTCGAGCCTCGGGACGGAAACCGAGCGCAGTGCTGCAAGCGGCGTTAGGGTTCATGCTAATTCGCCTTTTGTTCGCCTATCGTATTGTGGCTCTGGTGGGTTGAGATGTCAAGAGAAACACGCATGTACGTTTTATGGTACATGTACTAAATAAGGTGCTTTCTGATTGATGAATGATGGAAGACCCATCGGCGAAAAAAATCTCGCTGATCTTTTTCCGAAACGGTGGCTGGGAGCGAACCCGTGCGTGAGTGGCTGAAGGCAATGCCGGAAGTAGAACGTCTAGGCGGTAGGAAAAGATTTGCTGCGGGCCCAATGGCGGTGGCCGGTCGGCATGCCGCTGTGCCGGCCGATGGGAACCGGTCTCTGGGAAATTCGCAGCAATCTGCCGACGAAGCGAACGGCGCGAGTGCTACTGTGCGTCTACCGCGAACATCTGGTGGCACTGCATGGCTTCATTAAGAAAACAATGGCAACGCCAGATGAGGATTTAGCTTTGGCGCGGAAACGTCAGAAGGAGTTAATGCGATGAGCAAAAAACATATGGGTTCGAGTATCGATGATTTTCTCAAAGAGGAAGGAATTTTCGAAGAGGCGCAGACCCAGTCGGTCAAAGAGGTTGTCGCATGGCAGCTCGCTCAGGCCATGAAAGAGAAGAAAATTTCGAAGAACCGCATGGCCACGCTGCTCAAGACCAGCCGCACGCAGGTGGATCGGCTGCTCGATGCGAAGAACGACATCACGCTGTCGAGCCTGCAGCGGGCCGCGGCGATGGTCGGCCGGCGAGTGACAATCCAGCTAGTTAGCGCGAGAGGAATAACGCCGTCGCGAGGACGACGAGTTTCAGGATAGATTAACGACGGCGATGGAGATTAGATACCTCACTCCTCTAGAAGACGCGAATCCGGAAAACGACAACATCGATGTGCACGTCCACCTTGATGACGGTAGGGTGTACAGCTTCGTCGTCGCGACTCCGAACAACATCTTTTGGTGCATGGCCAACGAGGGTGTCGATTACTACTTTGGGACGCCTCTCCTATTCGTCAGATTGCTGAACAGAGCGTGTGTCGAGAAGGCGATCCAGGCCATATTGACCGAAGACCACGGGCGGTGGCTTGAGGTTTACGGGGCGATTCAAGCGTCCGACGCGAAGTAAGGTGCCCGGTATTTCCGTGTCGTTCGCCTGTGGGCTCCTACTAGCGCTCTTCCACCCATCGCGTCGCCAGCCCGCAACTTTGCTCGATGTATCTGGCCAGCGCGGGATCCACTCCCGATAGAGCGCGCAGTTGCTGTGAAAGCTCACGCGGCTCCTGAAACGCTCTGCGGCCGCCGCGCACGTAGGATCGGAGAGATTTTTCCAGTTGTTTTTCGAGTATGTTGAACGAGAAGGAAGGCGGCACTCCGGCATGCCGAAGTGACTCCGCGGCGGCCAGTACCAGGGCAAACAGCAGGCTGCCCGTGCAAGTCAGCGCGGTCAGATAAAACGGCTTGAGCGGACGTTCGATGCTGATCGCGCGCTTGTTTCCATGCTCCACCAGAAGCCTGGATTCGCGGACCGCCAGCTTGTCACCCTCCACCAGATAGCGCTGCTCGTCGAAGCCCGGAATCGGACTGATAGAACCAACCGCCGCCCCGCGCGCGCCGAACTCTCGCAGTGCACTGCTATCCAGCCAGGTGCTGCATAACACCACTGCTTTGCCCTTCCAGGATATGTCAGCGTGGACCATCTCCGCGACCAATTGCGGCAAGCTTGTGTCCGGAACACACACCAGGATCAGACGGCACGAATCGAGTTCGCCATATTGTTTCACGGCGTACCCGGCTCGGAGCCGGTTAGCGATGCGGCTGGCAAGCCGGAAGGATGACGCCTTGACCGGTCCCAGTCTTTCTGAAAGCCCCCAGAATCGCTGCAGTGGTGAGTCGGTAAAGTTACCCGCTCCGATCAGAGCTACCGACTTGACTTTCTTCATACGTCCTTGGCGATCTCAACATCTTAATGCGATCGCGAAGCTGCGCCGCTTTTTCAAACTCGAATTTCTTGGCGGCTTCGCGCATGCTGTCCTCCAGTTCACCAATGAATTTTTGACGCTGCTCGGGTGTCAACTCTTCGGCCGGATCGTCGGGCTCGATCGGCACGGTAACATAGTCGCCTTCCGCGATCGCCACCAGGCTCATGTCGATGGGCTTGATGATGGATTGCGGCGTGATGTTGTTGTCGATGTTGTATTGCTCTTGAATGGTACGGCGGCGATTGGTTTCGTCGATGGCCCGTTTCATGCTTGCGGTGTACACATCAGCATAGAGCACGGCCCGGCCGTTGAGATGGCGCGCGGCGCGGCCCATGGTCTGGATCAGCGAGCCCGCCGATCGAAGAAAGCCCTCTTTGTCGGCGTCCAGGATCGCCACCAGCGACACCTCGGGCAAGTCCAAACCCTCGCGCAAAAGATTCACGCCCACCAGCACGTCGAATACGCCGCGCCGCAAATCGCGCAGGATCTTCATGCGATCGAGCGCGCCGATTTCGGAATGCAGATAGGCGCACTTCACCCCGACCTCGGTGTAATATTCCGACAGATCCTCAGCCATGCGCTTGGTCAAGGTAGTTACCAACACTCGTTCGTTCTGTTCCACTCGCCTGCGGATTTCGTGCAGCAAGTCGTCCACCTGCCCCTTGATGGGACGCACCTCGACCTGCGGGTCGACTAAACCCGTCGGCCGGGTGATCTGTTCCACGACGACGCCGGCCGACTTGGTCAACTCATAGGGTCCCGGCGTTGCCGAAACGTACAGCACCTGGTTCACGCGATTCTCGAATTCCTCAAATGTGAGCGGCCGGTTGTCGAGCGCGCTCGGAAGCCGGAAGCCATAGTTCACCAGCACGGTCTTGCGCGACCGGTCGCCGTGATACATGCCCTGCAACTGTGGCATAGTTTGATGGCTTTCGTCGATGAAGATCAGGTGATCGTTCGGCAGATAGTCGAGCAGTGTCGGCGGTGCTTCACCCGGCAGCCGCCCGGAAAAGTGCCGCGAGTAATTCTCGATCCCGTGGCAATAACCGATCTGCCGGATCATCTCCAGGTCGAACATGGTGCGCTGGTACAGCCGCTGCGCCTCCACGATCTTGCCTTGCTTTTCGAGTTCCGGCTGCCACACTTCCAGCTCCGCCTGGATGCTTGCCAGCGCCTGCTCGCGCGATTGCGGAGTCATGACATAGTGTGTCTTGGGATAAATCGGAAGACGCAGGTAGGTCTGGCGCACCTGGCCGAGCAGCGGATCGATTTGGCTCAGGCTCTCGATCTCATCGCCCCACAGCTCGATGCGGTAGGCGTAGTCGTCATAAGTTGGAAAGACTTCGATCACGTCGCCGCGAACGCGGAAGTGGCCGCGCGAGAAGCTGGTGTCGTTGCGATCGTAAAGGATTTCCACCAGGCGGGACACAATCTGCTGGCGCGAAATCTTTTGGCCTTTTTCTAGCATCAGCAGC
>JBGPSX010000334.1:0-4930 GCA_041490325.1 Bryobacteraceae bacterium
CGCGTGGATGGAGGAGGCGCTGGAGTTGGCGCGGCTCGGCGTAGGCCGAACCAGTCCGAATCCCGCGGTGGGCGCGGTGTTGGTCAAGGCGGGGCAAGTTGTTGGACGCGGGTTCCATACCTACGCTCAGATGAAGCACGCAGAGATTCTCGCGCTGGATGAAGCCGGCGACCGGGCACGCGGCGCCACCCTCTACGTCACACTCGAGCCATGCGCTCATCAGGGCCGTACGCCGCCGTGCGCCGATGCTCTGGCGACGGCCGGTATCTCCAGAGTCGTGGCTGCGATGGAAGATCCGAATCCACTGGTGGCAGGCCAGGGCTTTCGGCGCTTGCATGAGGCGGGCATTTTGGTGGATGTCGTTTCCGAGTACGCCCAGGCCGCGACGGAGTTGAACGAGGCATTTGTTCACTCCATGCGAACCAAGCTTCCGCTGGTGACATTGAAAGCCGCGCTGACGCTGGACGGAAAGATCGCGGCGCCGGAAGATAACTCGGGCTGGATTACGAGCGAACGCGCCCGCGCTCATGTGCAACAGGTCCGGCACAACTCGGACGCCATTCTTACCGGGATCGGAACGGTGTTGGCGGACGATTGCCTGCTTACTGACCGCACGGGCCTGGAGCGGAGCCGTCCGCTGCTGCGGATCGTGGCCGATTCCACGCTGCGCCTTCCGCTCGATTCACGCATGGTCTCTAGCGCCGCCGGAGATCTGCTGGTGGTCGCGACATCGGCGGCGTCCGAGGAACGGCGGCGCGCGCTGGAATATCGGGGAGTGCGTGTGCTGGTTTTGGACGGCCCCGCCGGCCGCACGGATTTGAAGAAACTGGTGGAGCATCTGGCCAGGGAGCAGTATCGGTCGCTCATGATTGAATCCGGCAGCAAGCTGAACTGGGCGGCGCTCGAATCGGGAATCGTGGACAAAATTTTCTTCTACTACGCGCCGAAGATTTTGGGCGGTCTGCAATCGCTTCCGGTGGCGGGCGGAACGGGACGCCTGCGCCGGATGGACGCGCTGCAATTTCGAAATGTGAAACTGCATTCGATTCCTCCCGACGAGTTCGCCGTGGAAGCCAGCGTGGAGAAGTAGCGTGTTCACCGGGATCGTAGAGGAAGTAGGCACGATCGCGGCCGCCGGTCATCGCATGAAAGTGCTGTGCCGCACGGCGCTCGAAGACACGCGGCCGGGTGGAAGCATCGCGGTGAATGGCGTGTGCCTGACGGCGGTGCAGGTGGAAGCAGATGCATTCTGGTGCGATCTGTCGCCTGAGACCCTGGCCTGTACGAATCTTGGCGCACTGCGCGTAGGCTCGCCGGTGAATCTGGAGCGCCCGGCGGCGGTGGGCGGCCGGCTGAGCGGCCACATCGTGCAGGGCCACGTCGACGGCGCCGCCGAGTTTCTGGGCCTCCATGCGCTTCTAGATGGAAGCTGGTGGCTGACGGCGAAGATACCTACAGAGCTCGATCGCTACCTGATACACAAGGGATCGGTAACGCTCGACGGAGTCAGCCTGACCATCGCGTCGTTAGAAAACCATGCAGTCGGCGTAGCGATTATCCCGCACACCTACGAGCAGACCATCATTCGAACCTACCAGCCTGGGTCCAAAATCAACGTCGAAGTGGATTTGATCGGAAAGTACGTTGAGAAGTTTATGACAGAAAACCGCTCCTTCTAGTCGCGGCTCGGCTAGCAGCCCGGATACGGCGACAGAAGGACGGTAAATATTCAAAGGCGCCGGCGATTGATCCACTGGTTTCGATACGAACGATCCACTGGTTTCGATACGAACGATCCACTGGTCCCGATACGAACGATCCACTGGTTTCGATACGAACGATCCACTGGTCCCGATACGAATGATCCACTGGTTTCGATACGAACGAAAGCCGCTAGCCGAGCCGTGACCAAAGGGAGCGGTGTTCAGGTTTTTCAGACGCCTCTAGCGGCTCGATGTTTCCAATTCACGCCTGATCTCGTTGGCCACGGTGCGCGCTCTTTCTATGGCGCCAACTTCAAAACTGATCGCCCCCACCCGGGGATGCCCGCCGCCCCCGTAGCGCTCGCAGATGGTGGCGAGATTGTGCTCGGGAAGCTGCGGCGTCCAGGGATTCGAACCGACCGAGACTTTGGTGCGAAAGCTGGAAGTGCTCACCGAGACCGTGTAGGTGGAATTAGGAAACAAGTAATACGGGATGAACTTGTTGTAGCCTTCCAGATCGTCGTCGATCAAATCGAAAAAGATTACGCCGTCACGGCTCTCAGCGCGATTGCGAATGATGTCGATGGATCGAACATGCCGGTCGTGCAAAGGCACGTACAACTGCTGAATCTCCGGATCCTCAATGATCTCACCCAGTTTACGGCGCCGCATCATGCCGATGATCTTGTGAATGATCTCCGAGCCTTTGGCGCTCTCAATCACAAGCGTTAACTTCATGGCCGGAGCGCGCAGCTCCACCGCTTCTTGCGCGTTCGCATAACGCGCGCCGTCGATGATATCGGCCCACTCCACCAGTTCGGTCAGATCCGCCGCTTCAAAACCAAACTTCTCGCGAGCTACATGCGCGATGAACATGGTGCACGAGCTGAAGGCCGGATCATAAAGTTTCTTGCCGCTGCGGTCCTTGTGGAAATGCTCGGCATCTTCCGGACTCAAGAACGCGCTTTGATGATGATCGAACCACCAGGTCAGCCGCGGATCGGGCGAATACTTGAAGTCGACAATCGCATTTACATCGCCATCGAAGAGGCTGTCCTCGAAAAGCTGCGATGCTTTGTGTGCGAGACCGGTAAACTCGAAGCGCGCATCCGGGTCATACTTCCCTTCGTAAAAGCGGCTGAAGAACGCGGCGGAGGCGGCGCCGTCAAAGCAGTGATCGTGATAGAGAATTCTCACCCGCATGCATTCCCGCCCATCAAAGTTGGAAAACCATCCAGCTTGCCTCAAGTCGGGGGGTAAATGCAAGTCCGAAGAAATGGCGCGAACGGCAAAACGGGCTGCTGCGCTCAAGTTTGGGGTGCATTTATAAGAATAGCACTGCGTTGAACGAGTGACGTTTTGTGCGCGCGGCCAGCCTACTCGACGTTATACTCAGTGCGCAACGCTTCCAGGTTTTTCCGGGCCAGGGATCGAAATGGGCCGTCAATGGCCGCACAAAGCTTGCTGAACTTCACCGCCTCGATGGCACGGCCTTTGTCCCGCTGCTCGCTGGCCATGGCGTAATTGTCGTAACCGAGATAAAAATAAGCAGCCGCCAACAGCCGGGGATCTTCCTGGACGTAAGTGATGGAGGCGCGCAAGTAACGGTCTGAAAGTCCATAGCGCGCCTGCTTGCCGTAAACAATCCCGACCATCCAGTTGGCCCAGCCGATGAACTTGGCCTTCTTCTTCTCCCACTCATCGACGGTCATGCTGTCCGGCTTGGCTTTGGTCTGCATCAACTCGAGAATCCGCAGCGAGTTGCTCACCACCTTGCCCATGTCCTTTTCGCGACTGATGTTGTAGTCGGCAACCGTCATCAGAAAATCCAAGTTGTTCGGATCCTCCAGCAAGCCTTTCTCAGCGAGCGCAACGGCTCTGTCTGGACTGATGTTGGCCAGGTCGACCAGGGTCTCTTTCCTCGCGTTTGACAGGAACCGGCTTTGCGGATTGCGCTTCGATAAAGCTTGGATCAAGTGATTCCTCTTGGCCGTATCGGTTTCCGCGGCCGCCTGGGTCGCCATGACGTACTCGGCGTAAGAGAGCACCTGCGTGGCAAACTCCATCTGCTTCGCCCAGTCGGCTACATCATCCGGGTCGTGCGGTTTCTTGGTCTGCACCGTTCTGGACGCAACGTCCCAAGAGATCTCGGCATACTTCGAGATCAGATCCGCGGCTCCAACAGTTTCCGCGGCGCGAAGAGCATCGTGCGCGGCGTCGAGATCATTGGGATCCACTGCCAGCATAGCGTCGGCGGTAGCGATGACCTTGTCGTACAGTTTCGCGTCTTTGTAGATGGGAAGAAGCTGTTCGTAGACCCAGGTAATCGAAACGACTTTGGGATAATCCGCGACGAACTTTTCGAGGAGAGCGAGCTTGCGAGGCAGAGTGGGTTCCTGCTGGATTCTTTGGAGCAGAATTCCATCCCCGCTCTCCGGATCGACGTCAGGCTTGTGACGATCTAACGCGAAAAGCCCGCTGCCTAGCCCAATAGCCAACGCCGGCACCGACAATTTCCTTACCCAACCCAGGTCTAGACGCATCTATCTAGTCAAAAATTCGGTCTAACAACTGCCGAACTTTAGGGTTGAACCTTAGAACCTTCGTACGGTCATCCAGCGTAGCCGCCCACTGTACAAGCCGGCAGGCGAAAACCCGGCCTATGGACCAAGCATGGTAGAATCGCGAAGCTTCACCGCCCAGCATGATTATTCCCGACACCTACAGCGGCGCCTTGCTGCTGATGATCCTATCGATGATTTGCTGGGGTTCCTGGGCCAACACGTTCAAATTGGCGGGGAAATGGCGCTTTGAGCTCTTTTATTACGACTATTCACTCGGGGTTCTCCTAGCTGGCATCGTTGCGGCCTATACGTTCGGGTCCCTGGGGAGTGACCTATCTTTTTCCGACAACCTGCTCATCGCCAGTAAGCGCAATATGGCATACGCTGTGGCCGCCGGCGTGGTCTTTAATCTAGCCAACATGTTGCTGGTTGCGGCGATCTCGGTGGCGGGACTGGCGGTTGCATTCCCGGTTGGGATCGGGCTGGCGCTGGTGGTTGGCGTCATCTGGAATTACTTCCTGAATCCGCAGGGAAACCCGGTCTTCCTGAGTATAGGAGTGGCCCTGGTGGCAGGCGCAATTATCGTGGATGCAATGGCTTACGCGGTGCATGCACGATCGGCGAAGAAGGCTGCCCCGGTCGTGCAAAACAAAGCCAAGGCCG
>JBGPSX010000335.1:0-4893 GCA_041490325.1 Bryobacteraceae bacterium
CGCGCTGGTGCGCCCGAACTAGTTTCATTCCCTCGATCAGGTCCGTCCCAATGGTGTTCTTCTTCGCAGGCGCTTTCTTTCGCATTCTAGTGCACTCCTTTCAGATGAACCGCGATTTGGCGCAGTTCCTTCTTTTCGGCCGCGGTCAGGTCTGTCTTGATGTTCTTCGCGTAGCAGCGCAGCAGGTAAATACAAGCGGCGACAACGACGTATACGTAGATGATGCGTGCGCCGCCGCCCTGCCCTTGCCTTTTGCCGCCCATCTCAGCTTCCGCACTCCGCCGGCGCCCGGTATAACGTCTCCAGCATCCGGCTGGTCGATTAAGTAAACCGCAAGCGCCTGGATTCCGTCGGCTCCGATCAGCTGGGTAGCCTCCGCCTTGAACTTGGGCGACTGCAGGACCGTGATCTCAGGAGCGTTGCCCAGCGTCCGAGTATACCGCATTGCGGCACAAGCCGTGGTGAACGCTATTGTGCTCTCGACATCACTGCCCGCAGAATATTGTTGATGCGCGTGGAAGCCTCTCCATATTTCTTGAGCCAGTCGTAGACGTCTCGATCCAAGCGGGCAGCCACCAGCACTTAGGGCCCGGCGCAAGCGCGCCAGTTGCGCATCGGTCAGTGCGGGGATGTCCGAGTAATCGATTCCGGAATCATCTCCGGTGGCCTGACGCTTGGCCATACGGGCCAGGATCGCCTTCTGCCGTTTATTGACCGGCTTGCCGACTATAGATTCGGCGCCATGCTGATTCATGCAACATCAGAGACAATGGAGCAAGCATGCAGCGAAGTACGCCGGCAATTCGCGAGTGATGGGGAAAATGCCAGCTAAGACCTCCGTAACCCTTTTTACCTGTGGGCTAGTTTTCGCGCAATCCCTGGCATGGGGAATCGATTCTCAGCAGTTTTCGGCGCTTCTGCGCCAGCAGGCCAGCGCCAATGAGCGCGACCTGAAGCTCTACGCAGCGGGCGTGTTCGCCAAAATACTTCCGCACGCCCGGAAGGGGGAAGTCGCGGCGGTCGGCGCGGTACGGATTCCAGTAACGATCGATTTCTTTCTCGATCGGGTTCGCGATATTGAGAACTTCAAGAAAGGGCCGGAGGTTCTGAACATCGGCAAATTCAGCGATCCTCCGCGAGAGCAGAACCTGGGGAAGTTGACTCTCGGGGATGATGCTCTCAGTGCGCTGGCTGGATGCAGGCCGGGGAAGTGCAGTCTGAAGCTCTCGGTGGAAATGATGAATCGGTTGCGGAGCAGCGCCGCAAGTCTCGGCCGGGGTCAGGCGCTCGAAAGTGAGTTCCGTTCCGTTCTGTTAGGCTACTTGTCCAGCTACCGGGAGAGGGGGACTCCAGCGATGATCACCTACAGCGATACGGAGCCGCCGGTTGAAACTTCCAGGGAATTCCTTCAAATGCTTGGCCAATTCGCTTGGTTGCAACAGTATGCTCCCTTGCTGTACGAGACTTTGAAAGCCTCGCTTCGAACGGAGCATCCTGAGATGGATGAATTCTTCTATTGGTCTAAAGAGAGCTTCGGACTGAAGCCGGTGGTGAGCGTAACGCACGTCGTGATTCTGAAGACCACGATCGAAGGCCAGCCGTGGGCCTTCATCGCGTCCAAGCAGATCTACGCCGATCACTACTTCGAGGCATCGCTGGGCTTGACTGTGCTCGCCGGGGAATCGACCAACCCGGGCGATACTCAGACCTCCGTGGCGTACTTCAACCGCTCTCAGACGGATGGGCTGCGAGGCTGGTTTGCAGCCATCGAGCGCTCCATTGTCGAGCGGCGCGTGCGGACATCCATGGCGAAGAACCTCTCCGAGATGAAGGACCGGCTCGGGAAGGCGTATCGCGAGCAGGCGCCATAAGTCCCGCGTGGTTTGGGCTTGTGGTGGCCGTGCTTGCTATGCTGAAGCTTTGTGCTTCGCAAAATCCTTCCGCTAGTTGTGTCGCTCCCGCTGGCTGCCGCTTCGCCGCCCACATTACTGGACATTCTGAGCGATGAGCTGCAGCGTAATTTCACGATCTTGAAGCAGAAGGCCGATCCGCCTCCTTATTACATGGCTTATGCGGTGACGGACACGGAAAGCGAGTCGATGACATCCAGCCTGGGGTCGATCATCGGCGGCGGGAAGAACCACGTACGTTTTCTGGATATCACGGTCCGCGTCGGCAGCCCGAGGCTCGACAATTACCACATCATCAAGGGTGAGCGGACGCGCTTCACGCCGGGTGACATCCTGCCCTTGGATGACGTGTCGGATGCGATTCGCCAACGAGTGTGGCTGGATACCGACCGTACCTATCGGCTCGCAGCGAGACGGCTGATCGAGATAAAGTCGAACACTCAGGTGACGGTCAAGCAGGCGGACGATTCAGACGATTTTTCCACGGAACCCGCGGCGGTCTTTGAAGAGCCTCCGGCGCGTTTGGTTTCCGCCGGCCCGGAATGGACGAATCGTTTGCGTAAGTGGTCCGCGCAACTGTCCAACAGTCCGGGAGTGCTGAGTTCCGGCGTGGTTCTGAGTTTGCAGCGCGAGACAAAATATCTGATCAGCACGGAAGGCACGCGCCTGCTGCATGGGCGGACGTTCGCCAATCTGACGATCAGCGCTCGTGGGAAAGCTGCGGACGGCATGGACCTGGGCGCGATGGAAGATCTGCAGGGTCTGGACCTGACGCGTCTTCCGAAGCCCGAAGTGATCGAAGCCGCGGTGGCTCGCGTGGGAAACGACCTGACCAGACTGCTGAAAGCTCCGGCGGTGGAACCGTTCCACGGCCCTGCGATCCTTTCAGGCCGAGCCGCGGGGGTGTTCTTCCATGAGATTTTCGGACATCGCGTGGAGGGTCACCGACAAAAGGATGAGAGCGAGGGACAGACGTTCACCAAGGCGGTGGGCACACCCGTGCTTCCGGATTTTCTGTCGATCGTGTTTGACCCTACGCGCAAGAGCCTCGATTCGGTGGATCTGAACGGCACTTATTCGTACGATGACGAAGGCGTGAAAGCGGCGCCGCTCACCGTAGTGGACAACGGCGTTCTCAAAACGTTTCTGATGTCGCGATCGCCGATCCAGGGCTTCGATCATTCCAACGGCCACGGGCGGCGCCAGGCCGGCGCTGAAGTGGTGTCGCGCCAATCCAATCTGATCGTCGAATCGAAGAAGAAAGTCAGCGATCAAGTTCTGCGTCAGATGCTGGTTGCCGAAATCAAGAAGCAGAACACGCCCTATGGATTGTATTTTGAGCAAGTGACCGGAGGATTTACGCTGACGCAGCGGCGAGGCTTGCAGGCCTACACAGTGCTTCCGTTGATCGTTTACCGCGTGTATCCCGACGGCCGTCCGGATGAGCTGGTGCGTGGAGTGGACATTGTCGGCACGCCGCTGGCGAGCTTCGCCAAGATTGTCGCGACGTCGGACAAGCTGGAGGTTTTCAACGGCTACTGTGGCGCCGAATCCGGACAGGTTCCGGTATCCGCCAGTTCGCCGGCATTGCTGGTTTCTGAAATTGAGATCCAGAAGAAAGATCATTCGCTGGATCGGCCGCCGCTGCTGGGAAGGCCGACCGAGACTGGAGCAGGGAAGTGACCAAGCGGGCGTCGTCTGTAGCTGTGTTGCTGGCCTGTGCCGGTATTTCGATGTGGAGTGGAGTTGTTTTCGCGCAAGATGCCGATCCGATTCTGCGCGCCATGAAAGATGAGATCGAGCGCTCGCGCCAACTTCGTTTCGTCAGCCTGGATGCGCCCTATTTTATCGAATACCGGGTGGAAGACGACAAGTCTTACATGATCAGCGCCACGCTGGGCGCGTTAATGGCGAGCCGCGAATCGGACTTGAGGGCGCCGACCGTGCGGGTTCGCGTGGGCGACTACACCTTCGACAACACCAATCACATTTACTCCGATGCCTACGCCGGGGCGCGCTACGATCCCGAGCAGCTTCCGCTCGAGAACGACTACATTGGGTTTCGCCAGGTGTTGTGGCTGGCCACCGATCGAGCTTATAAGACGGCGGCGGACGCGATCGCGCGCAAGCGATCGTCCCTCAAGAACATGAACCTGCCCGAACGGCTTCCCGATTTTTCCAAATCCACGCCAGTCCAGGCGGTGTTGCCGGCCAAGAGAGAGCAGCCGCTGGTGACTTTGTGGAAGAGCCGCGTGGTGAAGCTGTCGGGAATTTTCTCCAAGTATCCGGACGTGCTGGTGTCGGGAGTCGACATGCACATTTCGCAGGGCATCAACTATATGGTGAACTCGGAAGGCACCACCGAACGGACACCCGAGGATCTGACCTACATTCGGATACGTGCTAGCGGGCTAGCTAAGGATGGGACCAGTGTGCGCGACGCCGAGGTAGTGCAAGCGTTCAATCCGAACGGCCTTCCGGCGGAGGAAGAACTGCGGCGGCGAGTTGCCGAGGTGGGCGAGCATGTGACTGCGCTGAGTAAAGCCATGCCCGGGGAATCCTATGACGGTCCGGTGCTGTTCGAGGCTCGCGCGGCCGCGCAATTGTTCGGGCAATTGCTGGGCGATAACCTGAAGGCGACGCGCAAGCCGATCGTCGATCCGGGCCGTGCCGTGCCCTACGTTCCGAGTGAACTCGAAAGTAAGATTGGATCGCGCATACTGCCGGAGTGGATGGATGTTGTAGACGATCCGATCCAGACGGAGTGGCGCGGGCAAACGCTGCTCGGTCATTATGCTTACGACATGGAAGGCGTTGAGCCCAAGCCTCTGACGCTGGTGGAAAAGGGAGTGCTGAAGAACTTTCTGCTGACGCGCACGCCGGTCTTCAAGGAATTCGAAGGCTCCAACGGGCGCGCGAGATTGCCTGGCGCCTTTGGCTCGCGATCGCCGGGCTTTGGGAATCTGTTCATTCGATCTTCACA
>JBGPSX010000336.1:0-4882 GCA_041490325.1 Bryobacteraceae bacterium
GTGCGTTGATCGTGACGCTCCGCCACCGTCAGCCCGCGATCTCCGGCGATCTGCATGGCGTTCACAGAATTGGCCTTGCGCGAAAGCGAACGCTGCAGCACGCCGGCCAATCCCGCATTTCGGACCAGGTGCGTGTTGTGCTCGGCGATCTTACCGAAATACACCAGGCGCACAGTCTTCGGATTTCCGTTGGAGATGAAGGAAGCGAAGTTGCCGAGGCGCTCCGCCAATTGGCTGTAGGGCCCGAGCGTTTTGTATTGTTCCGGCGTCAGCGCGGGCAGATTGACGGCATGCAACGCGATGCCGTGCAGGAGATAGTCGACGATTTGCCCGGCCAGCCGCACGCCCACGGTTTCTTGCGCTTCTTCAGTGGCGCCTCCGATATGCGGCGTGGCTACCAGACTCTCGACACCGAGGATCGGGTCATTGGGCGCGGGCGGTTCGTTCTCAAAGACATCCAGCGCCGCGCCAGCAACCCGCCCCGAAGCCAGAGCTTCGCGCAGCGCGTCCTGGTCAATCAATTCACCGCGCGCGCAATTGACGATGCGCACGCCAGGTTTCATCTTCGCGAAGGCGTGGCGCGACAGCATACGATGCGATTCGGGCGTGAGGGCTGTGTGCAGCGTGATGTAGTCGCTTTCCGCGTAGAGCGCCGGCAGATCCACCAGATCGACGCCCACGCCCTTGGCAGTCTGGGAGTTAACGTACGGGTCGTTGGCAATGATGCGCATCTCAAACGCGGCGGCGCGTTTCACTACTTCGCGGCCGATACTGCCGAGACCGACGATGCCGACCGTCTTGCCGCGCAACTCGTTCCCCATGAATTTCTTCTTTTCCCACTTGCCGGCTTTGGTGGATTGGCTGGCGTTGGGAATCGAACGCGCCATCGAGAGCATGAGAGCGATGGTGTGCTCGGCCACGGACACGGCATTGCCGCCGGGCGTATTCATGACCAGCACGCCGGCCGCTGTGGCGGCGGGAAGATCGACGTTATCGACGCCTACGCCGGCACGTCCGATCACTTGCAAGTTAGGCGCCTGCGTCAATACTGAGGCATCCACCAGCACGGCGCTGCGGACAATCAAGACGTCCGCTGTGGCGAGATGCTGTCTAAACTCTTTCGGGTTGGAAATGATAACTTCCCATCCAGGCTGCTGTTCGAGAAGCTTCAGGCCTCCCGCGGCTAGCGGTTCGGCGACTAGGATTCGCATGTTTTTTGATTTAAGCGGTTACTGTCTCTTTGGCAAGAGCGACGTCCGCATACGCGTTCTGCACGGCGGCCACTCCGGTTCCGAATTTCACAGGCACGCCGTTGGCGGCCAGTATGATTTCGAGCTCGGCGATTACGGCAAACAGGTCCGCAAAATCGAAATAGCCGAGGTGCGCGATGCGGAAAATCTGGCCCTTCATCGAACCCTGGCCATTGGCGATGATGGAGCCAAACCGGTTGCGATACTCCTTCACGATGATGCCCGAGTCCATGCCTTTGGGCGGTCTCACGGCGGTCACGGAAGAGCAGGGCGCATTCGGCGAGAACAGTTCGAGCCCCAACGCGGCCACGGCGGCACGGGTTGCGCTGGCAAGCATTTGCGCGTTCTCCACCAGCTTGTCCATGCCGATAGACTTGACGTATTTCAGCGCCTCGGCGAGGGCGAGCAGCAGAGAAGTCGCCGGAGTCCAGCTTGACTCGCCGAGGGCGGCGTTCTTTCTTTCCTTTTTGAGATTGAAGTAGTAGCGCGGGAGCTTTCCGGTTTCGGCGAAGGCCCAGGCCTTGGGACTGAGTGACATGAACGCCAGGCCAGGCGGAATCATGAACGCCTTTTGCGACCCGCCGATCACGACATCGAGTCCCCAGCCGTCGACATCCAGCGGCATGGTGCCGAGGCCGGTGATGGCGTCGACGACGAATATGGCGTCAGTCTTCTTAATCGCTTCGCCCATGGCGCGCACGTCGTGAGCAGCGCCGGTTGACGTTTCAGAAGCTTGCACGAAAACGCCGCGGACGTTGGGGTTCGACTTCAGGGCGTCGGACACGCGCTGGGCGCTGACCGACCCACCGTACTCTTCCTGGAGGACGATGGCATCCAGTCCGAACGCTTTCGCGATCTCAGCCCAGCGCTCGCCGAATTTCCCGGCCGAGCAAACGATCACGCGATCGCCCGCGGAAAAAAGATTGGATACCGAAGCTTCCATGGCGCCGGTGCCCGAGGCCACCAGCGCGATCACGTCGTTGGACGTGCCCATCACTTCTTTCAAATCGGCGAGGACAGCGCGGTAGATCTTGCGGAAGTCTTCGGTGCGGTGATGCATGTCCGAACCCATCATCGCGTGCAGCGCTTGGGGCAGAAGCGGCGTGGGCCCGGGTGTCAGGAGTCGTTGTTTCTTGATATACATGAGAGGAATTAACTTCTAGGATACCAAACACAATGGCTTTACTCGATCGGATTCAGAGCGACATGGTGGCCTCGATGAAGGCGAAAGATGAAATGCGGTTGAACGCCGTTCGATTGATCAAGACGGCGCTCAAGAAGCACGAAGTGGATTCGATGAAGCCGCTGGATGAAACCACCGAAATACAGATTCTGAACACTCTCATCAAGCAGCGGCGGGAGGCGGCTGAAATGTTCCGCACCGGTGGACGCACGGAACTGGCGGATAAAGAGGATGCTGAACTGAAATTGATTGAATCCTACATGCCGGCGGCGCCCAGCGAAGCTGAGATCGAGGCCGCGCTCGCGGCGGCGCTGGCCGAGACCGGCGTGACGTCGCTGAAGCAGATGGGTGTCGTCATGAAAGCGACGCAGGCCAAGCTGGCCGGCAAGCGCGTGGATGGGAAGGCGTTGAGCGACAAGGTCCGCGCGCGATTGACGTGAAAGGGAGAGAGTCGACGCGGGGTTGCGGTAAGTTGGCGTTAGCCATGGATCGAAAGAAGAATCTCGAGAGGGCGGCGAATCAACTCGCCGACGTAATTGAGAAGCACTTGGTAAAGATGTCGCCCTCTGAGCGCAAGCGGCGGGAAGGCGCTTTCGATAAAACCATCGCTAAGATTAGGGCTCGCGCCAAATCCTTAGAGCCTCCGAAAACTGCGGGGACACGTCGCGCAGTCCGAAGGGACGCATAGCCTGGGCATATTCGTGTTCACTAGCAAGACTTAGGCGTTCATACATCGCCCGTCGTCATCGAGCGATGAGAGGTGATGACGAGAATGCCGGTGACAACATATTACCCGCATACCTACGATGCGTTTCAGGGTGCGGGTAAGGCTACCAGCTCCCAAGCAAAGCTTTCAGGAATGTCTCAGACGTGTCCGTTACACAGTTCACACGTGTGAAGGTGTGAATGTTGGCATGTGAAGGGCTTTGGGCTCCCGGATGATCCCGGGAAAGCAGTACCTTTTTCGGGAAGGACTAAGGCTTTTCTACTCTGGCACTTCGCACCGTATCGCCTTAGCATGAGATCAGAGGGAAAACATACATGCGCTCGCTCATAGCTGTACTCGCAAGCCTGGCACTGGCTACCGCCGTTCACGCACAAAGCCTGGCAGAACACGCTGCCGCCGCTGGCGGAGCAACCATCGGAACCGCTGCGGGTAAGCCGGTAAGCAACGCGATCACGAAAATCTTCGGTGGTGTCAGTAATGATGCCGCGAAAGCGGCCAAGGGCCCCGTCACGACGCAGACTAAGAAGGTCGAGAGCGTGCCTGCGAAGACCGTAGAGACGTCTAAACCGGCGCCCGCGCCGCTGTCGTTTGGAGGCGGATCATCGAGCGGGTCATCCGGCGGATCGGGAGCATCGCACTCGCGAGCCAGCCGCGCGCCAGCGCCGCACCAAGCCATTGCCACTGTGACACCAGCCACAGCGTGGGTGGTCCCTGAACCGGCGGTGGTGAAAGAGCCTACGTCGGAGGAAGTGGCCAGCGTCAAAATCGGCACCACGGAAAAAGAATTGGTGGCCGCGCTGGGCGCCCCGGCTTCACGCGTCACCATACCGGACGACGGGCACCTGCGCGAAAGCTGCCAGTATTGGGCCAAAGGAAGACAGCTCGGGACCATTCGTCTGGACAACGGACAAGTGGTTGCCGTTGAAGTGCGAAACTAGGGACGCCTCTTTCGCGCGCACCGCGGTTGTTTTAATCTGCCCGGTTGGTTTAGTCTGGAAAGTTGCGCTCGGTTCCCTTTCGAATTCTCATCCTATTGCTGGCAGCGCTCGCCGATGAGGCTGCTGCGCAGGCCGGCTCCGCGCCCGATCTCGGCCGGTTCTTCGAAGGCTACCAAGGCTGCTTCGTACTTCTCGACCTCGCCAGTCATCAATACCTGCGCTACAACCCAACGCGTTCGGCTCTGCGGCTCGCGCCGTGGTCAACCTTCAAGATTCCAAATTCCCTCATCAACCTTGAGTTGGGCAACGTCCGCGATGCGTCCCAGGTGACCAAGTGGGACGGCGTCGTGCGCGACCGGCCGGAATGGAATCGCGATCAGACTCTGGCCAGTGCTTTTTCAGTCTCGGCGGTCTGGTATTACCAGCGTCTCGCACGTGAGACCGGTGAACGGCGAATGCATGACTATCTGCACCTTGTCCGCTATGGCAACGAAGACATCTCTGGCGGAATCGATCGCTTCTGGTTGGGAAGCTCGCTGCGGATATCGGCCGACGAGCAAGTCGACTTTCTGCGGCGCATGCTGGAAAGCCAACTGCCCTTTTCGTCCCGGACGGTCGCGATAGTGAAAGAGATCATGATCGTCGCGCAGTCTCCTGAAGGGGCAGTGCTGCGCGGCAAAACCGGGACAGGTGGCTCCGATAGCTCGCGACTGAACTGGTTCGTCGGGTATGTGGAGCGAGAGGGCCACGACTACGTTTTCGCCACCAACATCGAGGGACCCAA
>JBGPSX010000337.1:0-4870 GCA_041490325.1 Bryobacteraceae bacterium
ATTCCGGCGCTCTGATAGTCGCCCGGATGGATGATCACCCGATAGCGGAAGCGCAAGGATTGGCCGGGCTCGAGAGTTATCGCACCGTTCTTGCTTTTGTCATTTTCGAAATCGTGCACGCCGAAGATGTTGGCGGCGTGGAGGCCATAGCCGCGCGAATGCCAGTACGTGGGATGGTGCGGATTGTCGGGATGATCCAGGATCGCAACACCCAGCTTTTCGTTCTCCAGAGTACCGGCGTAGTCCACCCATTCGGAGCGTTTGCCCCAGACCTCTTTTTCGCCGGACTTGCCTTGCGCGTTTACCATCTTGCCCGTGCGCACCGGCTGAGGCAGTGACCTTTTCTCCAGTTCTTCCAAACCAGGCGCCAGCCGGATCGCGAACGTGCCTTCCTTCGTGTCGCCAAACTGAACCTTCTCGATGGCCAGCAGAGTGATATCGAAGTCGATCACGCGCTTGTCCGAATTCGAATAGAAAACCATCTTGCGTGTTTCTGTCACCAGGCTCTTGCCATCCGGGGCATTCCAGTTGAACGTGCAATCGATGAAGCCGGAGGATTTTCCACTCGCGATCTTGTCGATTTTGGCTAGGACAACGCGGCCTTTCTTCCCATTGTCCTGCGACGCGTCGTTACCCCAAAAGTCGTAACCATTGACGTCACCGTGCGCGAACCAAAGTCCGCGATGATGCGGATGATCCTTGCTTTCGCCGGGCACATTGGCGTCCATTGGGTACATGCGGGTGACGATCTTTCCGCTGGCCGAGCGCAACGGATGCAAGTAGGGCTTGCGGATCTCCGGACCAATGTAGAAATCCGTAAAAGGTTTGCCCGCGATCTCCACCGAGAGTTTTTCGGCCTGGTGTTGCGTAGTATTATGTTGCGTGATGCTGACCTGGGCGCAGAGAGGCAGCACCAGGGCGGGTACGCACAGCGCCAGTTTCATAGACGCGACGCTATACAAACTTGTAGGTTCCCGGAACCGGCAACCCGATCGGATCCATCTTCTTCTTGTAGTCAAACTCCTTCGGTTGCAGATCCTGCTTCGAGGCCATGATCATGTCCCAGGTGATTTTGATCCCGGAATAGGCGGCTTCACGGCCCATGATCGCAGTCATCGTGCTTTCGGAAACACGCATGCCCTGATTGATGTATGGACCCGTTCCGGCGATGCTCTTCACCATGTCGATGTGTTCCTGCACATAGGGATTGATGCCCTTGGCGCCCATGTCCTGGCCGGTGCTGCGGCCTTTAGTCCCGACGATCAAATCACTGACGTTGCGATAGAGACCGTTCGGGTATTGCCGGCAGTGGCTCGAAAGCCGGACTCCGTTCGGATACACGAAATCGGACGACATGTGGTCGTAAATGTTGCCGTACAACTCTTCGCGCGTTCGCCAGGATGCTCCGCCCGATGCGACTACTTCCACTGGATGCGATCCCATCACCCAGTTGATGAAGTCGATGTTGTGGAAGTGCTGCTCCACGATCTGGTCGCCGCAAATCCAGATGAACGAATACCAATTGCGGTGCTCCCATTCCATGTCGCCCCACTTCGGATCTCGCGCAGTGGCGTGAAATACGGGGCCGCTCAGGTAGTTCGAGTTGAGCGCGACGATATCGCCGATGGCGCCGTTGTGGATCTTATCCACAGTCTCGATATATTCGCGATGCGCGTGACGTTGCGCGCCCGACATCACTGTCAGTTTTTTCGCTTCAGCAATTTTCACCGCGTCCATGAATCGCCGTACGCCCACCGGATCGGTCGCGATCGGCTTCTCGGTGAATACGTGCTTTCCAGCTTTGATGGCCGCTTCGAAGTGCTGCGGGCGGTAGCCAGGCGGCGTGGTCAGCATCACGATATCGATATCCGCATTGATCAGCTTTTGGAACGCATCAAATCCGACAAAGTGATATTCCGGTTTGATCTTGATGCGCGACTGCACGGACGCGACCAGTTCGTCGGCGTTCAACTGGACCTGCTTGCCGTTGCGCTCCACCGTGATACCGGCATCGCGCGCGATGAAAGTGCCGTCGGTCCGCAGCTTGGTCAACGAAGTTTCCAGCTTGTCCTCGAAAACGTCGGCCATCGCGACCAGTTCGACGTTTTCATTTCCGGTGAGGATATTGACCGCGGCTTGGGTTCCGCGGCCGCCGCAACCAATCAGGCCCGCTTTCAACTTATCGCCGGAGGACGCGCCACGCGCGAGCGCCATGGCGGAGGTCGCCGCTAGAAAGCTACGACGGGAAACCGAGTCGAGGGTGTTCATACGGGAGCATCATACAACATTGGAGTTTGAGGCAGTAGACTAGGATGACTGACTTCACCACTCATGAGACATACTGGCGGCGCCACTCTCTTATTAGCGAGCCTTGCGCTCCACGCGCAATCCACCGGCTACGTTCAAGGACGAAGCTACGGAAGATCGACCGTCATCACGCAGCAAGGCATCGTCGCGACCAGCCACGCGCTGGCGTCTGAAGCGGGAGTCCAGATCCTGTTGCGCGGCGGTTCCGCGGTGGACGCGGCAATTGCGGCGAACGCTGTCCTGGCTGTAATGGAGCCGGACATGAATGGCGTCGGCGGCGATTTGTTCGCCTTGTATTGGGAGGCGAGCACGGGAAAGTTGACGGGGCTGAATGCGTCCGGACCCGCGCCCAAAGCGCTCACGCCGGAGTTTCTCAACAAGGCAGGCTTCAAGATCATGCCGACCGAGGGGATCCATAGCGTCACGGTCCCCGGCGCTGTCG
This sequence comes from Bryobacteraceae bacterium, assembly GCA_041490325.1. Classification (GTDB taxonomy): domain Bacteria; phylum Acidobacteriota; class Terriglobia; order Bryobacterales; family Bryobacteraceae; genus Palsa-89. The sequence goes on from JBGPSX010000337.1 coordinate 2,750, forward strand.
ACGGCTGGGCGAAAATGCACGCGCGCTACGGGAAGCTCGCATGGAAGGATCTTTTCCAGTCGGCCATCGCGTATGCACAACAAGGATTTCCGGTGACGGAAGTAATTCAGGAGGCCTGGTCGGACCCGGTGATATTGAAGAAAGTTCGCGCGAACCCGGAATCGGCTCGCGTCTTCCTGCCGGAGGGTCGGACTCCGAATGTTGGCGAGATTTTCCGCAATCCCGACATGGGCACGACGCTTCGGATCATCGCGGAGCAAGGGCGCGATGCGTTCTACAAGGGCGATATCGCCGCGGGAATTCTGAAAACATCTCAGCGGCTGGGCGGCACGCTGACGGCGGCGGACCTCGCAGCTTTTTCATCCGAGTGGGTGACGCCGATCTGGACCGAATATCGTGGATGGCGTGTGTACGAACTGCCTCCGAATGGTCAGGGCATGGCCGCGCTCGAAATGCTGAACATCATGGAAACGACGCCGCCTGCACCGGGCGAAGCATCCAGTCCGGCGGAGATGCACAAGCGGATCGAGGCCATGAAGCTGGCATATGCCGATCTACAGCGCTATGACGCTGACCCGCGTTTTACTGACATTCCAGTGGACGCCTTGCTCTCGAAAGAGTACGCTCGCAAGCGCGCTGCGCTTATCGACCCGCGCCAGGCCAACTGCAACGTGGAACCGGGCCGGCCGATAAAGGGCGACACGACTTACCTAACGGTTGTCGATCGCGACGGCAACATCGTGAGTTGGATTCAGAGCATCGCAGACAATTTCGGCTCAGGGGTGACAGTGGACGGCATGGGCTTCATGCTTCACAACCGGGGTTGGGGCTTCACGCTGGAGCCCGGTCATCCGGATGTGCTGGCCGGCGGGAAGCGTCCGTTTCATACCATCATTCCGGCGTTTATGGAACGCGGCGAAGAGCACATCGGGTTCGGAATCATGGGCGGCGCCAATCAGCCGCTGGCTCACGCGCAGTTCGTCTCCAACATCGTGGATTACCACATGAATCTGCAGGAGGCCTTGGAGGCGCCGCGGTTCATGAAAAAGACGGCGGGCGGTTGCGACGTGTCCATTGAGAGCCGCGTTCCCCCGGCAACGCTGCAACAACTTTCCGAGCGAGGTCATGAGATTCGCATCCGTCGTCCTTACACGATGGAAATGGGGCGAGGCCAAGCGATTCTGCATAATACTCGGACAAAAATAAATACCGCCGCCTCGGACCCGCGCGCGGACGGGTTCGCGAGTCCGGAGCCGATTCTTGCGAAATGAACCAATGATGTAGACTGGGCTGAACGTGACTATGAGACTACCTGTCCTGTTTCTTGCGTGCGCTTACGGCGCGGCTTTTGGCGCGAAGGCGCAATTCAATGGCTACTGGGATATTACGGTGCACGATGACAAGCATCCGCGTGCCTGGTGGCTGAAAATCGAGGGCGCGGACACTGCCACACCCAAGGGCGACTTCATCAGCGCATTCGCGGGCAACCTGAATCCGATTGAAGAAATCTCCGTCAAGGACAACGAAGTAGTTTTCGGCTTTCATCCACCTGGAACGAATTCGGAACCGGGGCCTCGTCATCTGGTCTATCGGGCCCGCCTGGTGGGTGAGAAGCTCGAAGGAACGTTCGAGGTTGAGGGACAAAGCCGGCCGCCCGTGACTTGGACGGGAGTGCGCGCGCCTGTTATCAAGGACAAGGACGATGGAAGCTGGAAGGACGGCGAGACGGTCGAGTTATTCAACGGCAAGGATCTAACAGGTTGGCACGCCCTCGAAGCTGACCGCGAATTCAAATGGTCTGTTCACGACGGAGTGCTCGCGGGACCCGGCCGCGGAGCAAATATCATTACTGATCGGAAATTCTGGAATTTCAAATTACATCTGGAATACAAGGTACCGCCGCAAAGCAACAGCGGAATCGGGCTGAGGGCTCGCTACGAGGTTCAGGTTCGCGATAACGATCCGAAGCAGGATACGCACAGCAACGGCGCTCTCTATAGCCGTATTCCGCCGAGCGTAAACGCCACCAAGCCGGCCGACGAGTGGCAGACTTATGACATTCGTCTGGTCGGCCGGGATGTCACTATTGTGTTGAATGGTCAGACCATCGTCAAGGGTGTC
>JBGPSX010000338.1:0-4850 GCA_041490325.1 Bryobacteraceae bacterium
ACCGGAGTCGAAGAGTACTCGAAGCTGAACGACAGCATTTACTGGCACGATGGCGAGGGGATCTACGTCAACCTGTTCATTCCGTCCGAGCTGAATTGGACGGAAAAAGGCTTCAAGCTGCGCCAGGAAACAAAATTCCCTGAACAGCCCGGCACCGCATTGGTGGTGACGGCCGCGAAGCCGACGCAGATGACCATCCGTTTGCGAATCCCCGATTGGCTCGAGTCAGCTAGTTCGGTGAAAATCAACGGCAAGCAGGTTGAAGCATCGGCTAGCCCAGGCAGTTATCTAACTCTGTCGCGGATGTGGAAGACGGGCGATCGTATCGAGATGGCTCTTCCGATGCGCCTGCGTATCGACGCCATGCCCGACGATTCCAAAATGATCGCGGTGCTTTATGGGCCGGTGGTGCTGGCCGGAGATCTCGGCGCAGACGGGCTGAATGACAGCCTCATTATTGGACCAAGCGCGCCTCGGATGAGGGACCATCCCATGGAGGTGCCTGCCCTGCGCGCCATTGGCGATCAGCCCGAATCCTGGATTAAGCCCGGCGACAAGGCGCTCAACTTCAGAACCAGCGGCCAGCAGAAAGATATTACGCTTATGCCGCTCAACAGCATCTTCGACAAGCGATACTCAGTGTATTGGCAGGTTTCATAATATGGCACGAGATCGACACATGAGCAGGCGAGGTTTTTTGATGACAACCGGCGCGGCGTCGACGTTTCTCACCAACGGGCAAGCAGGCGCCGCCGAGGCGAAGATCAAGTCGTCGGCGTTCGGCAAGATGCCCACCGGAGAAGCCATCGAGTTGTACACGCTGGCGAACGCTAGCGGCATGCAGGCGTCCATCATGAATTACGGTGGCACTCTTGTGTCGTTGCTTGTGCCGGATCGTACGGGAAAAGCGTCAGACATTGTCCTCGGCTTCGATAATCTGGCTGGATACCTGACGGCGCATCCGTTTTTCGGAGCTTTAGTCGGGCGTTACGCCAATCGGATCGGTCATGCACGATTTGCCTTGAACGGCGTCACGTATAACGTTCCAAAGAACGACGGCGAGAACAGCCTGCACGGCGGAACCAAAGGCTTCGACAAGCGTGTTTGGAAGGGGCGCGATGTTTCAGCCGGCGCGCACGCCCTGGAGCTGAAGTATGTCAGCAAGGATGGCGAGGAAGGGTATCCTGGCAATCTGTCGGTAACCGTGGTTTACACGCTTGGCGCCTCGAACGAGCTGAAGATCGATTACTCCGCGACGACTGACAAACCCACAGTCTTGAATCTCACGAATCATTCCTATTTCAACCTCGCCGGCCAAGGGCAGGGCGATATTCTGAAGCATCAGGTGACTCTGAGTGCCGACCGTTTCACGCCCGTCGATTCCGGTCTGATTCCGACCGGCGAGCTTCGCCCGGTCAACGGCACGCCATTCGATTTCCGCAAGGCAACGGCCATCGGTGCACGCATCGAACAGAACGATGAGCAGCTCAAGCTAGGCAAGGGCTACGATCACAATTGGGTTGTAAACGGAAACGCTGGTTCAATGAGACTCGCGGCTCGCGTGGAAGAGGCATCCTCGGGGCGCGTGCTCGAAGTGCACACCGATCAGCCCGGCATTCAGTTTTACACCGGCAATTTTCTCGATGGCGCCATCAAAGGCAAAGGCGGAAAAGTATACGGACATCGCTCTGGTCTCTGTCTCGAGACGCAGCATTTTCCGGATTCACCCAACAAGCCTTCGTTCCCGACGGTCGAACTCAAACCTGGACAGACCTTCCATTCCACGACGATTTTCCGATTCCCAGCGAAGTAGCTCTGTCGGCCCCCATAGGCCGCCTGCGCGCGCACCCGCTATACAATAGATCAACCGCTCATGAATTTGGAACAAGTGGCGCGCCGCGCCAAAGTCTCCACTGCCACTGTCTCGCGTGTCCTTAATAATTCCACGGTTGTAAAGAACACCACGCGCGCGCGGGTGCTCAAGGCCATCGAGGAACTCCGCTACCATCCCAATCTGCACGCCCGCAATCTTGCCGGCGGCAAGAGCAGCACGGTGGGCGTCATCGTCTCCAACATGGAGAACCCGTTTTTTCTCGATATCTACAAGACCATCGAGTCGGAAGCGCGTTCTCGCGGATACGACATCATCGTGGCGAATACCGACTATAGTTCCGAGCAACTGGTAACCAGCATTCGTATGATGATCGGCCGCCGCGTGGCCGGCTTGGCCGCGATTGTTTCCGAAATGGCTCCGGCCCTGATTGAAGAGCTCAATCTGAGCCGCATTCCAGTTGTTTTTTACGACGTGGGCGCGCCGCGCCACAATATCACGAATGTGCGCGCGAATTATCGCCGTGGCATTGAAAAAGTAATTGACTATCTGCACAGCCTGGGACATCGCCACCTCGGTTTTGTGGGCCATCATGCGACCCTTGGCCCGATTAACGAACGTCGTAAGACAGTGTTGGACGCGGTGGCGCGCATTCCGTCGCTCGACGCACGCATGGCGGTGGATGCCGATTCACTCGAAGGCGGCCGCCAGGCCACGCGCACTCTGCTCGCGTCCGGTCCGCGTCCGACGGCCATCATCTGCGTCAATGACCTTATGGCGGTGGGTGCGTTGCGCGAATTGCGCGAGCGGGGTATTCGCGTGCCCCAGGATATGTCCGTCACGGGCTTCGATAATGTGAAGCTTTCCGAGTTCTGCTACCCGGCGCTTACTACCGTGCACATTCCGCGCGATCGCATCGGACACATCATCTGCGATTGCCTCATCCCGAAAGAGGGTCAACCGCCTTCCAGCGAGCACGAGATCATGATCGATCCCGAGTTTGTGCTGCGGGATTCCACCGGCCCCGCTCCGGTTGCCGCCAAAGTGAAGTGAGTTAGTTCCTAAAATCGAACTTCTAGCGGGCGCCCTTCGAACGTCGCGGATTTCGTCGTCTCCCCGAGCCGTACTTCCAGGCGCCGCCGCTGTGGAGCAAGCATGCGCGAGCCATTCTCGAGCCGTAGCGTGAGCGTGCGCCGGGCGTCGTTCCAAGCCATGCGGATCCCCATCCACTCGCCCTTCCGATAGTTGAACGACCGCCCGTCGTCCTCGTAGAGAAGAAACGATCCGTCCGCGCCCGCATGCAGCAGAATCGTCATCGGCTCATCGACTCTCTCTTCGACGTACTGCTTCACCGGACCAAGCGGCAGGATCGCTCCGGCGCGCACGTAGAGCGGTGTGGTTTCGAGATCGACCTTGCGGCTGATCTGCTTTGCGCCCTCGTGACGCTCTCCGGTCCAGTAGTCGTACCACGTTCCGGCCGGCAGATAGACGTCGCGCGAAGTAGCGTCCTGCTCAACTACCGGAGCCACCAGCACATCGCGCCCCCATAGATACTCATCGCCTCGCGCGCTCGCGACCGCGTCAACGGGATAGTGCAGCCAAAGCGACCGCATGATCGGCAGTCCGTTGATGGTAGACTCACGCACCGCGCTGTACAAGTACGGCAGCATTCGGTAGCGAAGCTCGAGGTATTTGCGGCAGATCGGCTCCACTTGTGCGTTGTGCAGCTCGTTTGGATCCGGCGTTGCCGCGCCATTGTAATTGGTCACTTCGACCGGGCCCGGATCGCCGGTGTTCCAACCCCACGGAAGGCGCAGCTTCCACGTGCGCCCGTGTGAACGGAAGAGGGGGCAGAACGCGGCGAATTGAAACCAGCGCACGTACAACTCGCCGGTGAATTCCTTGGTCGGAAGAAATCCGCCGATGTCGGTTCCCCAATAAGGAATGCCTGTGAGCCCGGTGTTCACCGCGATCGGAATATGATTGCGCAGTGTCTCCCAGGTTGAATACACATCGCCCGACCAGAGAAAAGATCCATAGCGCTGCATTCCCGCATATCCATTGCGATGCAGCGCGAAGGGCCGCTCATTGGGACGGTCGAGCTGCGGCGCTTCCCAGTACATACGGTTGCGCACCAACCGCGACGGAATATCCAGCGGATCGCCTTCATCCGGCCACCAGCCATCCACGCCCAGCGCGTAAATAGGGCGATGCACATCCCAGTAGCAGCTCGGTTGTTCTTCGACGGGCTGCTTCGGGTCGCACTTGTCGCGCACAGTGCCGTGCATCGCGCGCGCGCGGATCACCGCATGCAGCGCGACTTTAAAATGGCCGGCATGCAGCGCATCGAAAATCGCCTTGGGATCGTCAAAGACTTTCTTGTTGAACTCGAATTCGCCGTTGTTGGTGTTCCAGCCAGAAGGGCAGAATCCGGTGCCCAGATAAATCATCGTGTCGCACGGAAGCTTCTTGTCGCGGAAAGTCTTGGCTTCCTGAAGAATCTCCTCGCGGCTTGCGAGCGTACGGTGCGACTGTTGATAGCCGAAACTCCACAGCGGCGCCAACTCGGCGCGTCCCGTCAAACGCGCGTATTCCGCCATGATCGTGGCCGGCTCGGGCGACGCGATAAAGAAGATGTCGAGCGGCAGCGCGGCTTCCGGCGTGGGCGGTTGAAAGCGACTCTCCGGTCCCGTGAAGTCGAACGTGCCGAACGGCTGATGAATGAACATCGCCCAACCCGCGGTCGAGATCATCCAGGGAATCGGAACACGGCCGCCATGCGTGCGCAGTTGATATCCGCCCTGGCCGCTACGCATGCGATCGGTTGACCCGCGCCGGTCGAACTGAGGTCCGCCTTCGCCGAGACCCAGCAGAGGCGAGTCGCCGGTGGTGAAGGACAGTACGCCGCTCGTAGCGTCTAGTTTCAACTCCTGGATTATCTTCTGGCCGTTCTTGATCGAAAACGTGAGTGGATCGGGCGAGACGCCAATCGCAAACCTGCCCCAACCTACCTTCTGTC
>JBGPSX010000339.1:0-4842 GCA_041490325.1 Bryobacteraceae bacterium
CGACTGCCTGCTTCTAACCACGCTCGACGGCAAGACCACCTACACCTTCACCGCCGCTCCCAAACCCGACGCAGGCACAGTCATTACCATCCAAGGCAAAGCCCACCAAGGACCTGCCACCTGCAAATCCGGTGTCCCCATCGATGTCATCGACTGGGAACCCACCGGCGAAACGTGCGTAGAGTAGCCGCCGTCAACCAACCATCCAAAACCGGCCTCGGTCACGCCACTCGCACCGTCATTTTCTCCTCCGTTTCAATTACTTCGCCGCAGCACGCCAATCCAACGCCGCCGCCTGCCCGTTAAACTCGAACCAACACGGATGCCAATACGCTATGTCGACCAAGCCTCGGCCCTGCTCTACCACGCCCGCGCCGTCACGCCGTTCTGCTCGGAAAACGGAGAACCCTACGCCAGCATCCCCGCCGGCATCGACTCGCACCACGTGATGCCGCTTCGCTCCGCGGCCTTTCGAGATTGGCTCACCGCGAACTTCTACGGCGAACACGAATCCGCGCCTTCCCCCACCGCCTACCAGTCCGTCCTGCGACTGCTGCAGTCCCGCGCCCGTTATGGCGATGCGCCGCCACAGCCAGTGAACTACCGGCTCGGATTTGAAGGCGATCCCTTCACCCCATCGAAAATTTTCCTGGACCTCGCAAACTCAGACGGCGAAATCGTCGAAATAACTTCTCAAGGCTGGCAGATCGCCGACAACTTGCGCCATTCGTTCCGCCAGTCGCCATCCGCGCTTCCTCTTCCCCGCCCCACGCCACCGTCAGCAAACAGCCAGCCGCTCGCCGCCTTCTCCGATCTGTTCCGATTGACTGGCGCCACCCGCACCCGCACACTAACATGGATCGCGACCTCCCTTCGCCCCATCGGACCCTATCCAATCCTGGTCGTCCGCGGCCCCGTCGCGAGCGGAAAATCCGTCTTCGCCCGCGCCCTGCGCGCCTTGATCGACCCATCCGCCGCGCCCATCCGGCGTCTTCCCACACGCGATCGTGAGTTGCTCCAGCTCGCATCCCAACAGTGGATGCTGGCCTTCGATCACGTGCATCGCATTCCGCCCAAAACCGCGGAAGCCCTCAGCGCGATTTCATCCGGCGATACGCTCGAGATCACTCAAGCCGACTATCGCGATCCACTCGTCTATCAGATCGCGCGCCCCATGATCCTGATTGTTCCCGACGATGAGACCCTGCCGGCCTGGACGCCTCCGCGCGCCCTTTCGAATCGCGCTTTGGTTGTCGATCTCGAGCCCCTAACCGCCCTGCGGCCCGAAGCCGCGTTTTGGTCCGAGTTCGAAGCCCTGCGCCCGGCGTTGCTGGCGTCCCTGACCGATGCCGTCGCAACCGCGCTACGTCGAATTCGAGACATCGACTTGGGCAACGTCGCAAGATTCCCAGATGGCGCAGCCTGGACCGCCGCGGCCGCTCCCGCTCTAGACATCTCCGAACGCGATATCAAGAACGCCCTCTCCGACCCCGACGCCGTCTGGATCGGTTCCAATCCACTTCGAAAGGCTCTGCATGCCCTGATTCCTCCAGGTGAAATGTGGACCGGCGATGCCACCGCGTTACTCGACGAGTTGCGCGCCATCGCGCCCCTAGCCGCCATACCCAGCACGCCGAAAGGCGTCTCCCAAGCCCTTTCAGCTATTTCCGGTATCCACTGCACCAAAAGCAAACTAACGCACGGCAGCCGATCCCTGACCATCCAGCGCAAAGGTGGCGCATCACAAGTGCACGCCTGACACTGGAGGAAATTGGGGGCAGGCTCGCGAGCAAAATTGGGGGCAGGATCGGATTTCCGCCAAGAGAAATCCCAAGCAATGAAGGCCTTTCCAAGGCGGAAACTCCGTGCCTGTACCCAATTTGAAGACGAACTAAACCTCAAACAAATGCACCTCGACGGGTGCGTTATTCAACCGCGCCAGCGCCAACGCATACCAGTGCAGTTGCCGCTCATACCGGCTCCGGCTAGCAAACAAATCAGCATCAGTCTTAAAGTCCACAATATGCCACCGCCCCTCCGCCTCAAAAGCAAGATCGATAACACCCTCAAGAACTCGACTGCCATCCAACTTCAACAGAATCGGCAACTCCCTCCGCCGCCGCGCAGCTTTTCGCGCCCGAACCAGCAGTGGATGACTCAAAGCCGCCTCAACCGCCGCAGCAGCATGTTCGATTTCGTCCGCCGTCGAGCCAGTGAGACGGCCGTGAACGTCGGCCAGTGCCCGAAGGGCCGCGCGATCGGCATCAAGCGCAGCGTCCCGCAGAATCGTATGGACCAGAGTCCCAAATCGAGCACCACTAGGACGAGCCGCCGAACGTTCCACCGATTCATAGACCACGTCGACCGTGAAATCGGCAGGCGACTCAGTCGTCTCAGTCGCCGTAAAGATATCGAACTGCTTCTCCTGCGACGCGCCTGTGATTTCATCGCGCCGCGCCTGCCACTTGTAATAATCGGCAAGACTAGGCGACTCCTTCTCGCCCGGATCCCCAGTCAGGATTTCCTCCTGCCGAAGACCAAGATTCGCCGGCGCCGCCAGCTTCAAGATTCGCGGATCCCACCACACCACGCCGTGCGTGCCTTGCTGGGGCGAATGCAAACCAGGTTTTACCGACGGTTCGTCGGAAGAGAAAAAAGGACGATCGACTACCGATGCTTCACCGAATTGCGGACACCCGCCAGCACTGGTGGATTTCCGAAAAGCATCATTGGCCGGATAAATCGCTTTGTTCAACGGACCAAGCCACCCCTCCTGCGGCTCGTCGCCGACGGTCGGAACTACCAGAAGATCGCGAGCCCGCGTCGCCGCAACGTAGGCGACCCGAACTCCTTCGGCGCGCTCGCGCAATCGCTCTTCCGATTCGTTGTCTCTTAATTCCCAAGGTGCACACCGCAACAAGCGCGTTGCACACAGCCGCTGCTTCGCATCGACGTACCGATCCGGATCGCCCGCCGCGAGCTTCGCCGTCATGTCAGCCAGAATCACGATCGGGAATTCCAGTCCTTTCGCGGAATGTACCGTCATCAGCCGAACTCCCTCGGCGCCTTCTTCGAGCACCGGAGCTTCGGCCGACTCCGCTTTCTCCGCCTGCGCTTCCAGTTCCTCGACGAAGCCACGAAATGAGATTCCACCGGACAACTCGAAATTGCGCGCGAGATCGGCGACACGATAAACGTTGGCCAGCACCTGGTGACCCGCCGGCCGAAGCGCAAACCCGGCGTGGGCGCGCGTGGATTGAAGTAGGGAGTTTAGAGTATCGGCAATCGGACGCCGATTCCGGCCGCGATGCAGCTCCGCGAGGACGCTCATTGCATCGGGCACCGGCTGAAGTTCCGGCGGAAGATTTGCGGGAACAGCGCGAAATGGATGCAGGCGGCCTGCCGAGTGCCGATACCGCAGCAGAATCTCGTCGGAAATCGCGAACAGTGAGCCTTTCAGCGTCGCGAATACTGATAACTCATCGTCGGGCCACTCGATGGCATTCACGGCGGCTCGAACAGTTTCCACTTCTTCCCGGCTGTGAAATGACTTCGAGCCGACCAACAAATGGGGAATTTCGCGCGCTTCCAAGCCGCGCACATAATCGCGCGTGATGTCTTTGCCGAAGTTGGTAAAGCGGCGGAACAATATGCAGATGTGACGATGCGAAATCGGAACCAGCTCCGACGGATTCTCCGGATCGCGAACCTTCCAACCACTCTCTCTCGCCAGCCATTCGACGAAAGCCACGATCGTGCCAGGAAGGCATTCGTCAATGGCGAGTTTCGATATCCGGGTACTGCCGTAAGGCCTGGGGGCCGGCAGAGCGATGATGTTCGGCTGCCCGTCGATCGGCGGAGTATCGCCGTTGAGCGGCGAGTACGCAGCCTGACCAGCCGTGGAATCATCCTGCATTTCGGGATGGAAAGCGGCATTGACAAATTCCTGAATCGGCCGCAACGCGCGAAAACTGGTGGTGAGCTGGACCACGCCGACGCCGCGACCTGCCAAAGCATCCCGGATATCGCGATACAGAACAACATCGGCGCGCCGGAACTTGTACACCGATTGCTTTGGATCGCCGACGACGAACAGCTTTCCAGGTTTCGGCGTGACTTTAAGCCAGTCCGATTGGACTGCGTTGTCCGACGCCAGCAAGAGCAGGATCTCGGCCTGCAGCGGATCGGTATCCTGAAATTCGTCGATGAAGATATGGGTGAAGCGATTCTGCAAGTAGCAGCGAACTTCGGCGTTGTTGCGAACCAGGTCGCGAGCGAGGATCAACAGGTCGACAAAATCAAGTTTGCCGGCGCGCCGTTTCAGTTGGTCATACCGGACCACCAGATCCCACATCTCGCTGCGTAGAGTCGCTGCCAGATCGGCATCTGCGGCGATTTGGAATTCCTTCAGATTCTTGAGCAACTGTTCGCGGGCGCCGACTACCTGCTCGCGCGGAACCGAATCCGCGAAGAAGCCGGCGCCTTTTTGAACATTCTTCTTCAGATCGCGATAAAGCTTTATCAGCAAGCTTTCGAGCGTGTCGCGATCGCGCGACCGCGTCGCGGCTTCAGCGCGCTGAATCCAGGTAACCAGCGCTTGCGCCGGGCGTAGCGACCGAACCAGGTTGTCGCCGGTCCTGCGGCAACGCGCCGCGGCTTCGCTGATGAGTTTCACTTGCTCGATCAGTTGATCGACCTTCGGATTGCGGTCGAACGCGACCTCGCGCCAGGGCGCAGGATGATCGCGCCACTCGATCAGTTTCCAGGCAGCGTACTTCAGTTGCTCGATGGGCGTGCTCGAATCCCAGGAATCGCGCCAGGCCAGACGCAGCAGAGCACGGC
>JBGPSX010000340.1:0-4814 GCA_041490325.1 Bryobacteraceae bacterium
GAGCCTTTGCTGACTTGCGACGCGGTGTTGGCGGAAACTGCGTTCCATCTCGGCAATAGCGCTCTCGTACTTGCATTCGTACGGGACGGACTTGTGCGGCCAGCGTTGGCAATCGAGGATCACTTGTCCAGGCTTGCCGAGTTGGCCGAACGGTACGCCGATCGCCAGCCCGATCTAGCGGACTTGTGCTTGATTCGGCTTAGTGAGATGTACCCTGACTACCCGGTGATCACGACCGACCTCGCCGACTTCCGGATCTACCGTCGCGGGCGTCGTGAAGCGATTCCGATAATTCATCCGCCCTCGCTCTGAGCGACGGCGCTGACCGCACAATCTCTTCAGCTTCCGCCCATCGCCCGCTACAATAGAAATATCAATGGTCATCGACGGGATCTACTACGGGCTCGCGCTCTCCGCAGGTGGCGCCGCCGTCTGGTACCTGACGCGGCCCGCTTTCGGCATCCCGTTGTTTCTTCTGGCCTTGTTTTGTCTGTATTTCTTTCGAGATCCGGAGCGCACCATCCCCGATGGCCCGGTAGTAGTGTCGCCGGCCGATGGAAAAGTGGTCGCGATCCGCGCGGATGCCCCGGCCTCAACGCGCATCAGCATATTCTTGAATGTTTTTGATGTGCACGTCAACCGCGCGCCCATCGCGGGGAAGATCACCAAGGTCGACTACCACAAGGGCAAATTCGTAGTCGCGAGCCGCGAGATAGCCAGCTCGGAGAACGAGCGGAACACGGTTTTCATTCAAGGTGACAATACCAGCGTCGGCTTCTCGCAGATTGCCGGCTTGATCGCCCGCCGCATCGTCTTTTGGAAAAAGCCGGGTGATGCCGTCGCCAAAGGCGAGCGCGTCGGACTGATCAAATTCGGATCGCGCGTGGATGTTTTTCTTGGACCCGAATGGGAGATCGCAGTCCAAGGGGGCGAGCGTGTAGCGGGCGGCTCCAGCATCCTCGCTCGCAGGAAACAGGCCTGATGCCAAAGCTAACCCTGAAGGAGCGATTCTTCGATCCGCGTTCAACCGCGCGACGGCCGCGCCGGGCCGCCTATGCTCTACCCACGCTCTTCACCGCCGGAAATGTTTTTCTCGGGTTCATCGCGATCATCCAAGCCATTGAAGGCGCTTTGTTCGGCGCCGCCGGCCACCTGGGCCTGAATCCCCACTTCGAAGTCGCGGCCAAGGCTATCGGCGTGGCCGTCGTGTTGGACGGCCTGGATGGACGCATCGCGCGGCTCACCAACACAGTCAGCGATTTCGGCCGTGAGATGGACTCGCTTGCCGACGTGATCGCTTTCGGAATTGCACCCGCTGTTCTGGCCTACTGTTGGGGCGTTCAGTTCGTCGCTTTGGGCGGCTTTCTGCCCGATCACCGCGCCGGCTACTTCATCGCGTTCCTCTATCTGCTCTGTGGCGCAGCTCGTTTGGCGCGCTTCAATGTCCAGACGAATCCGGTACCCAAGAACCCTGGCCGGCCGGACCGAAAATACTTCGTGGGATTGCCCATTCCGGCCGCCGCCGCCATCCTCGCAGCCATAATCTATGCCTGCGACAGCGTGCCGTTATCAATGTGGCCTTTTTCAATTCTGTGGCTGGCGCTGCTCGCGCTGTTGTCGTTCCTGATGGTGAGCACCTGGCGCTACCCCAGCTTCAAAGAGATCAACCTCACCGGACCCCGGTCGCCACTGACCGTGATCCTCTTCGGCGCGCTCATCTATCTGGTGTGGAACTACGCGCAGCCCGTGCTGCTCGGTCTTTCGGTGGCCTACGTCGGCAGCGGCATCGTGATTCGCGCCGGTGGCATTGTCCGGCGGCGCTTCCGTCCTCATCCCCCGCCGCCTCACACGGAGCAGTTGATTAGCTAAATGCATCCCCATCGAAGCGTCACGAAACCTACCATCGCCATCGTAGGTGGTGAGACTCTGCTCGGCAACGAGGTCCGCGATCTGTTCGAAGCCAGCGATCTGGACGCGAGTATCAAACTGATCGCCTCCGACGAAGCCGAAGAGGCGACCATATTGGCCCGGGGACGGGACGAACCAGTGGTCATAAATTCTTTGCTGGCAGCCGATATCGGAACCGCCCGAGTCGTGATCTTGGCGGGTTCCGCGGAATCCGGCCGTAAGGCTTACGAGAAGATTCAAAAGACCAAGCCGCCGCCGCAGGTGATCGACCTCAGCGGAAGCCTGGAAGACCGTCCTGAAGCACGGCTTCGCGCCCCGATGGTGGAGGCGTCCGATCATCAGGTCAGTGGAACCATCCAGGTGATTGCCCATCCGGCATCGATCGCGCTGGCCCTTTTGTTGACGCACCTTCAGAGAGCGGGAGCGATTCACCGCTCCGTGGTTCAGGTATTCGAGCCGGCCAGCGAGCGCGGGCAGGCGGGCATCGATGAGTTACAAAAGCAAACTGCCGGCCTGCTGTCTTTCAAGCCGCTGGCTAAAGATGTCTACGACGCCCAGGTAAGCTTCAATATGCTGGCGCGTTACGGTTCCGAGTCGTCGCATTCGATCGAAGATATAGAGCTCAAAATCGATCGCCACCTGGCGAGCATTCTCGCCTCAACTGAATCCGCGCCGATGCCGTCGCTGCGTTTGATCCAGGCGCCCGTCTTTCACGGTTATAGCGTGTCGGTCTGGGCGAAGTTCGAAAGCGATCCCGGCGCCGAAGCAATTCTGCGCGCGCTCAAATCGGACCACATCGATCTGCGCACGGCCGGCCTTGAACCTCCCACCAACGTAGGCGTGGCAGGCCAACGTGGAATCACCGTGGGAGCGATCGCGCAGGATCGCAATGAGCCCAAAGCCTTCTGGTTCTGGTTAGTGGCGGACAACCTCCGCATCGCCGCCGAAAATGCCGTGGAGGTAGCCCGTGAATTCCTCCAGTAGCTGGGTGCTGCTGCCGCCAATTCTTTTGTGCGCGCTTTTGGGCTCCTGCGGCTACCACGTGGCCGGCTCCAGCGATCTGATCCCAAAAAGCATCCACACCATCGCTATTCCGGCCTTCGGCAATGCCACCATTCGATACAAACTGACAGATCGGCTTCCAGAAGCCATCTCCCGCGAGTTCATTGCCCGAACTCGCTACCAGATTGTCAGCGATCCTCAACAGGCGGACGCAGTGGTTCGCGGCACGATCGTGAATTACGTTGCTTATCCTATTCTGTTCGATCAGGCCACCGGGCGCGCCAGCGGATTGCAGGTCAACCTGACGATGCAGATCAGTTTTGTCGAACGCGCCACCGGCAAAGTCATCTTCACGCGCCCGAATTTTGAAATGCACCAGCGCTACGAAATCTCAATCAACCCGGACGTCTACTTTGAGGAAAGCGATGCGGCGCTGGACCGCCTGAGCCGCGATGTGGCTCGCACGCTGGTCGCCGCTATTCTGGATAACTTTTGAGCCCCGAACAGTTCTTACAACGAATTCGCAAGGGTCCGCCAGCGCCGGTGTATTTGTTTCTCGGGCCTGAGTTGTATCAACTCGGCGCCTGCCGCAAAGCTCTGGTGGAGGCAGTCTTGGAGCCGGAAGAACGCGAGGCCGGTCTCACGCGCCACGATCTGGATGAGTGTACACTCGCAACAGTTCTCGACGATGCCCGCTCGTTGTCGTTGTTCGCTGCACGGCGCGTCATCTGGGTTTCGAGCGCGGAAGCCGTGCTGCCTCGTGGGCGAGCTTCAAAGGACGATGAGCCGGCCCTGAACGAGTTGGCCGAGTATGTTCGCCACCCGACCCCAGACACGGTCCTCGTATTTGAGTCCAGCCGTTACGAATTTGACGGAGAGGATCGCGGCAAATTGGAGCGCGTCGAGAAGTATTACTCGGCGATTCCGGAGATGGTCGAGTTCAAGCCCTATACCGTGGAATCCGCGCGCAGCCTGGCGCAGGATCTCGCAAAACAAGCCGGCGTGCAAATGGGGCTTTCCGAGATTGGACTGTTGGTGGATTCTCTCGGCGGCGATGCCAGCCGCATCGCCAATGAGCTCGAAAAATTGCGCCTGTATGCAGGCCCCGATCGAAAGGTGACGGCCGGCGACATAAACGCCCTGGTTCCAAACGCCCAAGCGTCAAACATGTTCGCCCTGGTAGCCGCGTTAGGACGAGGGGACCGCAAGCGTTCGCTCGCGAGTTTGGACACGCTGCTGCGCGACGGCGAGTACCTGCCGCTGGCGCTCACATTCCTGGCAACACAATTCCGTTTGGCGATGGTGGCGCACGAAGCGGGGCTTCGGACGGCGCAACAAATCCAAACCTACTTCACGAAACAAGGCATTCGGATCTGGCGCGATCGCGCCGAGCAAGTACATCAAACCGTCGCTGCCTTCCCGGGAGAACGGTTGGGGACCGCAATCGAGAGCGTCGCGACAGCCGACAAAGCGCTGCGTGACACGCGTCCCGACGATCGCGTAGTGATGGAAGAACTGGTCTTCCGCTTGACAGTTTAGGGACGAACGACGACTCGGATCAAATCTTTAGCCGGCAATCGCGAGCAAGCGCGCCTGCAAACGGCCCTTGTACCGCGCCGCGGTATTCTTCTTGATGACGCCCCACTTGGCGGAGCGATCGATCATTGAAAACGTGGCCGGAAGCGCAGCTTGAGCGCCTTTTGAATCCTTGGTCTCGATCAATCGACGCATGGATCGAATCTGGTGACGAAGCCGCGTCTTGCGCAACCGATTCACAATCGTCTTGCGCCTGGTCTGACGCACCCGCTTAAGGGAAGAAAAAGTGTTTGCCATTCGCTAACTTGAATCCTTACAGGAGTGTACAGCCTCTAGGATAGCCCAGCCGCCGGGAAAACTCAAACGGC
>JBGPSX010000341.1:0-4793 GCA_041490325.1 Bryobacteraceae bacterium
ACAGCGAAACAGAAGCTCGCCGCGGGCAAACAGATCTTCGGCGCGACGATGTTCTCGCCCGACCCCAACATCTATTGCGCGGTCGCGAACGCCGGCTACGATTTCCTGTGGATCGAAATGCAGCACAGCCCGCTCACCTACGGCGACGTTGCGCGCATGATCTGGGCGTGCCGCGGATCGGCTGCGGTTCCGTTCATTCGCGTACCCGACGCCACCGAAAGCGAGATCCAAAAAGCCACCGACATCGGCGCTCTCGGAATCATCGTCCCCACCGTCGACACGGTGGAGAAGGCCGAAGCAGCAGTGAAGTGGGCGAAGTATCCACCGGTGGGACGGCGCAGCCAGGGCAGCGGCCAATACGGCGCGCTGTACGGCGGCGATTACCATCAGACCATCAACGACAACATGATGGTGGTGATCATGATTGAGACTCCCCTCGGCGTCGACAATGCCGAAAAGATCGCCGCTGTGCCGGGGATCGATGTGATCTTTGCCGCCAGCACCGACCTCGGCAATTTTTCAGGGCTCAAACAAGGCGCTCCTGGATATGAAGCGATGGTCAAACGGATCCACGATGTGACATTGCAGCACCACGTTTACCTGGGCGGACCGCAGGCCTGGAAAGACCGATCCGGTTTTACTTTCTTCCAGGCGCCCGGTGAAACCTCGATACTTCGAACTGGCGCGCAAGTGAATCTCGGAATTACACCCATCCCCGAAAGCCGACCCGGCGTCGCACCCACCGAAGGCACTGAGAAAACCGGCCCGGGAAAGAAATAACTCACCCGCTCCGACTTCGCTAGACTGATGGCTGAGATGAAGCGCCCCAGTCTGTTCACGATCTTCGCTGCCAGTTTCGCCGCGGTTGCATTTCTGGCTCAAGGAGCCGCCTCGCCCTTTGCCGGGCGATGGGACCTAACCGTCGTTACGCCCCAAGGTACTTATCCTTCGTGGATGGAATTCGCCGGCGAGGGCGCAACGGCCGCGATCCGGATTGTCGGGCGCGTTTCGAGCGTACATCCGGCGCGCGACGTAAAGCTGCAGGGCACGCGCGTATCCTTCGCTACGAGTGAGTGGTTCGGCAAAACCATTCCCGTTACGTGGGACATCTCCATCAAAGGAGGCAAACTCACCGGGACTCAGCATCGATCCGATGGCGTCGAAGGAAGTCTAACTGGCGTTCCAGCGCCTGGGCTAACCCGCACCGCGCCATCGGCCTGGACCGAACCCGAGCCGCTATTCAACGGGAAAGACCTCACCGGATGGGATGTGGACAATCCGGCGGAAGCGCATTGGTCCGCTCAGAACGGCGAATTGCGCAATGACAAAGGCGGCGCGAATATTCGCACGACGCGCAAGTTCCAGGATTTCAAGCTGCACATCGAATACAACTGCCCGCAAGGCGGCAACAGTGGCGTGTACTTGCGAGGACGATACGAGGTTCAAGTGGAGTACGAGGAGTCCGGGCAAAACGACAAGTTCCACGGCATGGGTTCGCTCTATGGATTTCTCGCTCCAAGCGCCGAAATTCCTCCGCGGCCGGGACAATGGGAGAGCTACGACGTGACGTTGGTTGGCCGCATCGTCAGCGTGGTTCGCAACGGTGTCCCAATCATTACTGAACGCGAGATCCCCGGCATCACGGGCGGCGCTCTCGACAGTCACGAAGCCGAGCCGGGTCCAATCTATCTGCAAGGCGACCATACCGGTGGCCTGAAGTTCCGCAACATTACCGTCGCGCTTCCGCGCCACTGAAGAACTTCGGCGGCGCGGAACTGCGGCCATCTATACTAAGCGCTATGCGAACCAGACTCAGCGTAGCTCTTCTTCTATCGATGTCGTCGGTTTTGCCGGCGGCAGTTGTGGAAAACCCGGACGTAAAAGGCCAGCAGCGGTTATTTGAGAGTTGGATTCTCGGACAGATGTCGTCGCGCGCTTTGCCGGGCATAGCGATCGGCGTTGTCTACGATCAGGAACTGGTGTGGGCGAAAGGCTTCGGATACTCTGATGTCGACAACCACGCGCCCATGACACCGGCGGCCAAGTTCCGCATGGCCTCGCATAGCAAACTCTTCACTTCGACCGCGATCATGCAACTACGCGACCAGGGCAAGCTGCGGCTCGACGATCCGGTATCGAAATATTTGCCGTGGTTCAAGCTCAGGCCGGCATCGCCAGACGATCCGCCGATCACAATTGAAGAATTGGTGACGCATAGTTCCGGACTGCCGCGCGAAGCCGGACCTCACTGGATCACGTACGATTTTCCGACGGAAGATCAGGTTCGCAGCTACGTGTTGGAGCATCCGGCGGCTTACTCGCCGGAGGTTCGCTGGAAATATTCGAACCTCGCGCTCGGAATTGCTGGCCTGGTTGTCGAAGCCGTTTCCGGCGAGAAATATTCGGACTATGTGCAGAAGCACATCTTCGAGCCTCTCGGCATGAATGGGTCGAGTGTGGATCGTCAAGTGGAAGGGCTCGCCACCGGCTACGGCCGCAAAATGCCGGACGGGTCGCGCAAGAAGATGCCGTTCATCGACGCCCGGGCCCTGGGCTCCGCCACCGGTATCACATCCAATGTAGAGGACATGGCGCGGTTCGTGTCGCTACAGTTTCGCAACGATCGTGTAGGCGGCAGTCAGATTCTCAGCACCGGCGCATTGCGCGAAATGCATCGCGTGCGCGTGCTCGAGAACGACTGGACGCGCGGCAACGCCATTGGATTCGCCGTCAATCGCGAGAAAGACAAGGTGTATGTCGGACATGGTGGTTCCTATCCCGGCTACAAGACGCAGACCCTGATCCAACTGGATGACAAGGTCGGCGTGATTGTTCTCACCAACGAAGATGACGGCAATCCGAGCCGCATCGCGGCGCACTTGATGCACACGGTGGGTGAAGCGGTAGCGAAAGCCGCCGCGCCCACACCGAAGAAGATCCGCTGGGATCCTGCATGGAGCCGTTTCGCCGGCCGGTACACGGGCGATTCGGGTGAGACCGAGGTGGTGGAACTCAATCAGCGGTTGGTCTTGATTGATCCCGAAGGCGATAATCCGGAAACGCAACAGCGCCTGGAGCCGCTCGGCAATGGCTTGTTTCGTCTCGAAAGCCCGGCCGGAGGAGGACCAGTCGGAGAAACCGTTCGGTTCGTCGAAGCGAACGGACAAGTGGTACGCATGTACACTGGCGATAATTATCGCGATCGTGTCAAGCGCTAGTGTTGTGGTCGATTATTGCGCGCGCGAGTACAACTCGATGGATGTATAGCGCAAGTCGCGGTCGAGCACCAGTTCCATGGTAGTTCCCGCCGGCATGACGACTTGAGGGCCGCGCGATCCGAGTACGCCGGCCAGCCCTGCCGCGGCTCCAGCAGCAGCTCCGATTCCTGCGCCCATTCCCAGGTGTCCTGCGGCGGCGCCGGCGGCGGCTCCGACCCCCGCCCCGGCGGCTGTCGTCTCCCCGACTCTGCGCGTATCGCCGCCCTTGTTTCCTTCGCCCTCGATCTTGCCCTCTTTGCGATTCAGATCGCCGCGCGTATCAACGCTGCCCGGGAGCGACCGGAAATCGCGCGAAACGCCGTTCGGCAGTGTGAGGGAATCGAAGCGCAGACGCAGCTCCGATTTGCCTTTCACGCGGCCGGCTTGCCGCGAATCCAGCACAGTGCCGTTCACGTAGCTTCCGCGCGGGATCACCAGGCGCCCGTTTACGAAGACGGGAATCGCAGTCTCGAGATAAACGCGATCGCCAGCAACGGCGCTCTTGGTGTTTACCGAATTCACAAGGCGCAACAGCATTCGAGTGCCGGCTTCCACGACGAATTCCGTGGAGTTGTCTTGCGAAGGTCGCGCTCCGGATTGGCGAGGCGCGGGCGCGCGCTCGAGTTGCCGGGTTTCGAGCGGAGGATCATAGGACGGATTCTCATAGACCAGAACCGATTCACTCTCGCCCGAGAGCCGTACGATGGTGCGCTTGATGGTCAGCGTGTTTCCATCGCGGGATCGTACCCATCGTTCCATGACTGTGTAATTCTGTGGACCACTCACGAGCGTGCTCACCAGCAGTGCTGAGCCCTCCCACTTGGTCGCGGTGTTGGTGGTTGAATCAGCCAGCTTTCCTTTTTCGGCCTTTCCGTTCAAGGGATAAATGGATTTGGCCGAAAATCCGGAGCTTTCCTGATTACTTCCAGATACTGTCAGAGCGGCGGCGTTCTGCTCGACTTTCATGAATGCATCGGGCAGCACGGGCAGGCCATGCACTTCGCTGCGGGCCGGGTTGAACTTCCAAACGCCGGAAAAATCCTGGTCCGTCTGTGCGGCCGCGACGGCGCTCAGAATAAACATGGCAACAGCGGCTACGCTGACTCGCATGCTTCAATTTTATGACACTCTTTCAGCATGCGATGATGATCTTCGAGTGCTATGTCGATCTACGTCTTGGCATTTCTGATCGGCGTCGTCGTCGGACTTCGTTCGATGACCGCCCCTGCTGCCGTGAGCTGGGCAGCCCGGCTCGGCTGGCTGCATCTCGAAAACACCGGGCTGGCCTTTCTCGGCTTCGCGGCCACGCCCTACATCTTGACTGTGCTCGCGATTGGCGAGTTTGTCGCCGACAAGCTGCCGAAAACCCCCAGCCGGAAGGCGCCTGCGGGGTTGATCGCACGGATTCTGAGCGGCGCATTGTGCGGAGCCGCGCTGTGCGCGAGCGGCGGATCTCTCATCGGTGGCATGCTGGCCGGCGTGCTCGGCAGTGTCGCGGGAACTCTGGGCGGCTACCAGTTTCGCGTCCGGCTGGTG